>JAFYHD010000113.1 GCA_017539325.1 bacterium
AGGAGAGCGCCTGGGCGAACTCCGTGTCGCCGGGCTGCCAGCCCGTCAAAGCCTCCGGAGGAAGTTTGTCGCTGCCGGAAAGCGCGACGATAGCGCTGTTGGTCGGCCAGGGGGGAACGGCGGAAAGGATCCGCGCCGCCTCGTCGGCGGACAAAAGAAACTCCTCGCCGAAAGCGGCAATGGTAAAAGCGAGGCAGAACGCCAAATATAGCTGACCTTTTCTGACCATACCCACTTATTATACAAATTCGGCTTGATTTTTGATAAGATAAACCTATAAACAAACCAATAAGCAAGGAGTCTTGTATGCGTAATTTTTCCTATCTTTCGCTTGCGGTGATCGCGATCTTCCTTGAAGCCTGCTACACCGTCCCGGTCACCGGACGCTCGGCTTTCATAATGACTTCCGTCGCGCAGGAAAAGGCTCTGGGCCTGGAAGCCTACAATGTTTACAAGACCAACAGCGTCGTTCTGACCGACTACGCCATCAACAACCGCGTCAGGACGATCGGGCAGAGGATCGCGAAAATAGCGGAACAGGACACTCCGGGCATGGAATGGGATTGGGAATTCACCGTCTTCAATGACAGCGAGACCGCCAACGCCTGGTGCCTGCCGGGCGGCAAGGTCGCCGTCTACACCGGCATTCTCCCGTACGCTAAGAACGACGCGCAGCTCGCCACCGTCATGGCGCACGAGATCGGGCACGCGGTGGCGCGCCACGGCGTTGAAAGGATGGGCACCGAGACGATGGTCTCCGCGGTGGGAAGCATAATCGGCTCGAGCGTCTCCGAAGCGAACGCCGACGCGGTGCTCGCGGCCTACGGTGTTGGAAGCAGCCTTTTCGTCACGCTCCCCTTCAGCCGCGACGACGAATACGAAGCGGACCAGATCGGCATGAACTTCATGGCCAGAGCCGGCTACGACCCCAACGAGGCGATCAAGTTCTGGGAAAACTTCATGGCCGCCGGCGGGTCAAGCGTTCCGGAAATGCTCAGTACGCACCCCTCGGACGCCAACCGCATCGCCAAGCTGAAAACCTACCTTCCTGAAAACGAAGAGCTTTACAAGAAGGCTGTCGGCAAATAGTGCTGAATGATCTCAAAATCGGGGGGCTCACTTTTTCTCCCCCTGTCGCGCTGGCGCCCATGGCGGGCTACAGCGACTATCCCATGCGCTGCGTCGTCAGGGAGCTGGGAGGCTGCGGGCTTTTCTATACCGAGCTCATAAGCTGCCACTCCGTCATCCACGCGCATGACAAGACCAGGGCGCTATTGAAGACCGACGAGCGCGAGTATCCGCTCGTTGTCCAGCTCTTCGGCTCGCACCTTGAGTATATGCCGGCGGCCGCCTCCGAAATGGAAGCTTTGGGCGCCGGCCTTATCGACATCAACATGGGCTGCCCCGTTTCCAAAGTCGTGAAAACGGGAGGCGGCGCGGTGCTTATGAAAGAGCCCGAGACCGCCGCCAAGATCGTTAAGGCGGTAAAGAACGCCATCTCGATCCCCTTGACCGTGAAGATCAGGATCGGCTGGGATTCCAATTCCATCAACGGACCGGACTTCGCTGCTAGGATGGTAGATAATGGAGCGCAGGCTGTTGCGGTGCACGGCCGCACCAGAGCCCAAGGCTACGCCGGCAAAGCCGACTGGAACGAGATAGAAAAGGTCGTGAAGGCTGTCAAAAAAGCGGATTCGTCCGTTCCCGTCATCGCCAACGGCGACATCGTTGACCCCCTTAGCGCGGAAAAGATCATAGAGACGACGGGCTGCGACGGCATCATGATCGGCAGGGCCGCCATGGGCGCGCCTTGGCTCTTCAGAAGAGTGGCGCGCTACCTAGAGGACAAGACTCTGATAGACGACCCCTCCTACCCCGAGAAAGGGCGCCTCGCCTTGAGGCACTTGGAACTCCTGAAAGAGACTTACGGGGAAAAAGGCGCCTCCTTGCACATCCGCCGCATCGCCTGCGCCTATGGGCGCGGGAAGCTGGGCGTCGCGGAATTCAGGCGCAGGATAGTCGGCGTAACTTCCACCGAGGAAGCCGCGCTTGTCATAAAAGATTTTTTCGGAGAAGACCATGAGTGAAGTGACCTTGGAAAAAGCGACCGACATCAAAGCGATGGCAAAACTGGCGGAGAGCATCTGGCTCGAGCACTGGCTGCCGAAACTTCCGGCCGGCCAGACGGAGCACATGATCAAAAAGTTCCAGTCCGAAGAAGCGATGAAACATCAGATCGCGCATGAGAACTACGCCTACTTCTACATCAAAGACGGCGAAAAGACCGTAGGCTACACCGCCCTGGCCCTAAGGGACGACCATCTCTTCCTGTCCAAGCTCTACATGATAAAAGAATTCCGCAACCAGGGCTTCGGCAGGAAGGCTTTCGAAAAGATCAAAACTTACGCCCGCGCAAACGGCAAAGACAAAGTCGTGCTCACCGTCAAGAAGACCAACGCCCCCACCATCGCGGCCTACAAGAACTGGGGCTTCGCTATCACCAAAGCCATCGTAACCGACATCGGCGAAGGTTACGTCATGGACGATTACGTCATGACTTATGCCCTCTGAGGTCCGGCTTTGGTATAATAAACTTAATGTCCTATTACAGTAAGTTGTACAACCTGGTCCTGCTTCCCACGGTAGTGGTGGCCAGCCCTATCTGGCTGCCGGTGCTTTTGTCGAAGAAAAAGCACAGGGTGAATTTCTGGCAGCGCTTAGGCTTCCTGACCAAGGAACAGAAAAGGCGCCTCCCCGACAAGCCGAGGATCTGGTTCCACGCGGTCTCCGTCGGCGAGTTCAACCTGACGCTGACGCTCCTTAACGTCCTCAGGCCTATGCTGAAGGACAAGTACGGCTTCGTCGTCTCGGTCACGACCGCCACGGGCTATGAGATCGCCCAGAAGAAACTGCCGCCCGAGGACGGGCTCATCTACTTCCCGGCGGAATTCTACTTCAGTATGGAGCACGTCATCAAGGTCGTGAACCCGGTGGCGGCCGTCATCATGGAAACGGAGATCTGGCCGAACTTCATCTGGGGGCTGAAAAAGCGCGGCATCCCTATTCTTTTGGCCAACGGCAGGCTCAGCGACAATTCCTTCCACGGCTACGGCCGGATCAAGCTTTTCGTCAGGGACGTTTTGAGAAACATCGACCGCTGCATGATGCAGACTCCCGGCGATGCCAGGCGTTTGCTGCGCCTCGGCGCCAGGGCCGAGACAGTCAGCTGCGACGGCAACATCAAATTCGACTCGGTGGCGGCCTACGAGCCCGCGCCCCGCGATCACGCGCTCATCGAGGAATTGGGACTGCCGGAGAATTTCGAGATCCTTCTCGGAGCGGCGCTAGAAAAATCCGGGCGCGAGGACGGCATGATACTTGACGTCTTCTCGCTCATCAGAAGAGAGCACAAGGAGCTCGGCCTCATCATGGTCCCGAGACATCCGGAGCGCGGCGCCGCGATGGCTGAGGAAGTTAAAAAGAGAGGCCTCATCCCGAGAAGACGCTCGCTAGGCGAAAAATTCACCGACCCCAGAAAGGAAGTCTTCATCGTCGACACCATCGGCGAACTGAAGCGCTTCTACACGCTTAGTTCCATCGCCTACGTCGGCAAATCGATGTTCTCTCCCGGCGGCGGACAGAATATGCTGGAGCCGGTCGCCCTGGGCCGCCCGACACTGTACGGCCCGCACACAAGAAATTTCAGGGGCATCGCGGACGTGCTTGCTCAGCGCGGCGGCTCCGAGATCGCCCAGGACGCCTGGCAGCTGAAAGAAAAAGTCTGCGAGATCCTAAGCGACCACAAGCGCGCTTTTGACCTCGTGCAAAGGGGCCAGGCCTACATCCGAACCCAGCAGGGAGTAACGCAAAGGATCGCTGATGAGATTGTCAACATGCTTTAGGGTGATAAGCTCGGCGGCGAGGGAAAACGTCAACTCCTTCCGCGCTTTCGTAGCTGGCTTGAGAGGCCGCACTTTCACTCCGGAACACGATTTCATATACGTTAGATCTTTGGAAGATTGGCAGAAAGCCTACGCTCTGCTGAAAGAGAACTCCTCCATCGCGGTCGATTTGGAAGCCAACAGTCTACACTATTATCCGGAATCCATCTGCCTCATCCAGATCGGCTGCCCGGGCTACAACTTCATCGTTGATCCCGAGGCTGTGGGCGACGGAGAGCTTCTAAGGGACCTCTTCGGCGACGAAAGGATCGAGAAGATCTTTCACTCCTGCGACTACGACATGCGCTCTCTTTACAGGGACTACCACGCGGAAGTGAAAAACATCTTCGACACCGCCCTTGCCGCCCAGTTCCTCGGCTCCACGCACACAGGGCTCGGCGCTGTCATAAAGGAATACCTCGGCATAGACATCGTGAAAGACAAGAAGCTCCAGCAGATGAACTGGGGCGAGCGTCCTTTGCCCGACGAAGCGCTGCGCTACGCCGTCAACGACATCGCCTACCTGAATAAGCTCGCGAAGCGCCAGAAGGCCCTCCTTAAAAAGCGAGGCCGCCTTGCTTGGGTAGTGGAAGAATCTGAGCGCATGGCTAGAATGCGCTTCAAGGAACCGCTGCCGGACGCCACAGCCTTTTCGATCATAAAGGGCTGGCACGCCCTCTCCCCCAAGGAGCTCGCGATCTTCCGCGCGCTCTTCCAGATGAGGGAAAAAATAGCGCTGCGTCGCCACAGGCCGCCTTTCAAGGTCTTAGGCTCGCAGACGATGTTCCATCTCGCCAAGAACCCGAAGTGCGATCTTTCTAAGGTCACGGGCCTCGGCCCCTTCTTCCTGCGCCACCACGGAGCCGAACTGAGGGAAACGCTGAAGACCGCGGAAAACCTCCCGCCTCTCGTGATGGTGGAGTTCAAGAAGGAACTGCCGATCTGGCGGCGCTCCTCCATGGAGAGAATGGGAAAACTTAAAGACTGGCGCGTCAGAAAAGGAGCCGAGCTCGGATTAGAGCCCTCCCTGATCTGGCCCTCCTCCGCTCTGGAAAGGCTCTCGCTGTATCCGGAGAAAAGAAAAGCCGAATTCCAAGAGCCCCAGGAGGACACCAGGGACTGGCAGAGAGCGGCTTTTTCCGACGAACTTGACAATCTCCCCGTTTGGGGCAGGAAAAAATAAATGCGTTTTACGAAATTCATAACTGACGTTTACCGCTACTTCAAGAAGATTCGCCTTGACGCGAAAAGGCTCGATCAGGCGGAAGAAGCCGCGGAGAGACTCAAAGGCGAACTTAGCATCGCCTCCGACATCCAGCGCGGCCTTCTGCCGAAGCTCGACAAGGTGAACGAAAACGAACCAAGGATCGAAACGGCCGGCATCCAACGCCCCGCCCTCTCCGTCGGCGGCGACCTTTACAACGTCTTCTTCGTCGACCGCAGCCACCTTTGCATCTGCATGGGCGACGTCTCCGGCAAAGGCATTTCCGCGGCTCTTTACATGGCGGTCGTGCAGACTCTCTTGAGGTCGGTGGCGCGCTACAACGCCTCGCCCGCGGCCATATTAGACCACATCAACAAGGACCGCTCCGCCAGCAACGAGAGCTGCATGTTCGTTACGCTTTTCTGCGCCGTCATCAACCTGCGCAGCGGAACGATGGCCTACTGCAACGGCGGCCACAACCCGCCCGTCATCATGAAAGAGGACGGCAGTGCGGAATTCCTGCGCTCCGACAACGGATCCTTAGTCGGCATGTGCCCCGAACTAAGTTACCACGACGACTACATCGTCCTGAAGCCGAAGGACACCCTCTTCCTTTACACCGACGGCGTCACGGAAGCCTTCAGCGCGGAAGGAAAGATGTACGGCGACGAAAGGCTCCACGCCTTCCTGCAGAACAAAGATCATCTGAGCTGCCAGGGCATCATCGACGAGGTCTGGAACGACGTTGAAACTTTCGCTAAGGACGCTCCGCAGTCCGACGACATAACCATGCTAACCGTCCGCTATTTGGGAAACGAGATCTAAGATGCCTAGGATAATCACGGGACTATACAAGGGAAAACTCCTGGAGACGCCGGAAGGCCGCGAAGTAAGGCCGACTTCCGACCGCGTCAGGACTTCCGTCTTCAACATCCTTCATTCCTGGCTGCCCGGGAAAAAGGTCCTTGACCTCTACTCCGGCTGCGGCGCCATAGGATTAGAGTGCCTCTCCCGCGGCGCCAAGAGCGCCATAATGGTGGAACGCGCCCCGGAAGCGCTCCGCTGCCTTTCCGGCAACGTCAAGCGCCTGGGCGCCGACGACAAGGCGACCGTCTGGCGGGCCGACGTCTGGGACGTCCTCAAAAACACGACCGGATTCCCGATGGATCTAATCTACGCCGATCCGCCGTACCGCGAAGCGGACATTGAGAAATTATTGGAGGCCATCGACGGCTCCTCTTTCGCAAACGACGACACGATTGTTATAATAGAACACGACGAAACTCAAAAATGCGCCAAGGACGACGAATTCGCCACCTGGCGCTGCTACCGTTCGATAAGCTACGGCAAAGCCCAGGTCAGCTTTTTCGGACGCATAGGCTCTTTCAAGAGCGAGGAGGAAGAATGAAAGATAAAATAAGACGCGCCGTTTACGCCGGCACCTTCGACCCCATCACCAACGGGCACCTGGACGTCATATTAAGAGCGGCCAAAATCTTCGATGAGATAATCGTCGGCGTCGCCGACGCCGTGCACAAAAAGACGCTCTTCACTCCGAAAGAACGCCTTCAGCTCGTCAAAGAAGTCGTCAAAGACATCCCCAATGTCAAAGCCGAGATCTTCAAAACGCTCCTCGTCGACTGGGCCAAGGAAAAGAAAGCCGTGGCCGTCGTCCGCGGCCTCCGCGCCATGACGGACTTCGAGTTCGAGTTCCAGATGGCCCTCACCAACCGAAGAATGAACGAAGACCTCGAAGCCGTCTTCCTCATGACCAGAGAAGACCTCGCCTACATCAGCTCCACCAACGTGAAAGAGATCGCCCTCCTAGGCGGCGACGTCACCGGCATGGTCCCGCCCCCCGCCTCCAAAGCCTTATACAAAAAATTTAAAAGGTAAGTTTTTATAAAAAAGTTGGGGCGGATTTTGTGTCCCCAAAGCGAACTCACGGAGGACGCAAATCAAAGCCATACACGCGTAGTCCGTGAGCGACGGGGACACAAATCCGCCCCAGAAATAAAAAATGGAGCCAGAAATCGGACTTGAACCGATGACCTGCGCTTTACGAAAGCGCTGCTCTACCGACTGAGCTATTCTGGCCCTAAATTGTGAAGAGTATTGTATTAAAAGAGGCCCCAAATTGCAAACAGGAGGGTGCCTACTCTTCCTTCTTGTCGCTGTCGTAGACCCTCACCTTGCCGTTGGCGGAGAGCAAGATGGCGATAGGTCTGGTCGCGTCGAACTGCGCGAAAAGCATGATGACGATCGACATGATCGGCACGCAGAACAGCATCCCCGGGATGCCCCAGATGGCGCCCCAGAAAGCCAAGGACAGCAAGACCACCAGAGGGCTGATGTTCAGGGAGGTCCCCAGAACTCTGGGTTCCAGGATATTCCCGATCAGGAACTGCACGGCGGTTATGCCGCCCGCCACGGCAATGAAAGGCACTAGCGGGTGCTCAAACAAAACGAGCGTCAGTATAGCCGGGATCATCGTCGCGACTATCGAGCCGATGGAGGGGATGTAGTTGAAGAGGAAAATAAGCAGCGCCCAGAAAGCCGCGTAGTCCAGCTGCACCCAGGCCATGATGGCATAGCTCAGCAAAGCCGTCACAAGGCTCGCGACCGTTTTCACGCCCAGATATTTTCTCATAGCGGTCACGCCTTCCGAGATGACCTGGTCCAGTTTCCTCTCCGGCGCAACGGAGGCGAAGAAAAGCTCGCGCTTGCGACCAAAACTCGCCTGCTCCATGAAGAGGAAGATGATGTAGATGATGATCAAAAAGACGTTCTTGGTCATATCCTGCACGGCGCCCGCCAATCCGGAAAGCATCGAGCCGTAATTGATCTTCCTGATCCAGGTCTTAAGCGTCGTGTCGGCGTTCACGTGGAAGCGCTCCGCCGTGCTGTCTATAAGGTACTGCAGTTTCTCCTGGTAGAATGGCACGTCCTTTATGACCGCGGAAACGTTCGAGACCACGATGGAAACGATCGCCCATACCACGCCGGTTATGATGCAAAGGGCGATTATGTAGCAGATGAAGGCAGGCAGGGAATAGCCTTTGATGTTTATGCTCTTGATCAGCTCCTCAAGGGAGTTGATAAGATACCACAGGCAGATCGCTATGACCAAAGGCAGAAGGATCGGTTTCCCAATCTTCAAAACATAGACCACAACGCAGATGGTAAGGAAGCCTAAGCAGGCCGCTATCGCCTGGTTCATTACGGATATGGTGTTTTTGGGCATAATTATTCCTCTTTTTCCATTATACCACAGATATTTATTTCCACGCCCAAACCGCCCTTGACTCAGTTTGATCCGGAAAGAAGTATAATATATACGCTTAACCAAATAACAATATCGGTTAGGCAGAAGGCAAGAATGTACAACGTCAAATCACCGCACGCGGAAGAATTCATAGATCACGAGGAAGTGCTCTCTTCCTTAAAATACGCCGACGAACACAAGCGCGACGCCGCGCTCATAGATTCCATCATAGAGAAAGCCAAGGAACTCAAAGGCCTGTCCCACAGGGAGGCCTCCGTCCTTTTGGCCTGCGAGCTGCCCGAGCAGACGAAAAAGATCTACGCCCTGGCGGAGCAGATCAAAAAAGACTTTTACGGCAACCGCATCGTCCTCTTCGCGCCCCTCTACCTTTCCAACTACTGCGTGAACGGCTGCGTCTACTGCCCCTATCACTTCAAGAACAAGCACATCCCGAGGAAAAAGCTCACCCAGGAGGAAGTCAGGAACGAAGTCATAGCCCTTCAGGACATGGGGCACAAGCGCCTCGCCCTGGAAACGGGCGAAGACCCCGTCAACAACCCGATCGAGTACGTCCTCGAGTGCATCAAGACCATCTACAGCATCAAGCACAAGAACGGCGCGATCAGGCGCGTGAACGTCAACATCGCGGCCACCACGGTGGAAAATTACAGGAAGCTCAAGGAAGCCGGCATCGGCACCTACATCCTCTTCCAGGAAACGTACCACAAGGAAAACTACGAGAACCTCCATCCCACCGGCCCCAAGCACAACTACGCTTACCACACGGAAGCGATGGACCGCGCCATGCAGGGCGGCATCGACGACGTAGGGTTGGGCGTTCTCTTCGGGCTTTCCCTCTACCGCTATGAGTTCGCGGCGCTCCTAATGCACGCCGAGCACTTAGAGGCAGCTTTCGGCGTCGGCCCGCACACCATAAGCGTTCCTAGGATCCGCCACGCCGACGACATCGATCCCGCCGCTTTCGACAATTCTATCGACGACGACACTTTCGCAAAGATCGTCGCCTGCATCAGAGTTGCCGTCCCCTACACCGGCATGATCGTCTCCACCAGAGAAAGCAAGGCCACCCGCGAAAGAGTCCTGCACCTTGGCATCTCGCAGATCTCCGGCGGGTCAAGAACCAGCGTCGGCGGCTACGCCGAGGAAGAGCCCGAGGACGAATCCTCCGCCCAGTTCGACGTCATCGACAACCGCACCCTCGACCAGGTCATGAACTGGCTTATGAAGATCGGCTACATCCCGAGCTTCTGCACCGCCTGCTACCGCGAAGGCCGAACCGGCGACCGCTTTATGAGCCTCTGCAAATCAAGGAAGATCCTGAACTGCTGCCACCCCAACGCGCTGATGACCTTGAAGGAATACTTGATGGACTACGCCAAGCCCGAAACGAAAGAGATCGGCGAAAAATTGATCCAGAAAGAGATCGACAACGTCCCCAGCGAAAAGATAAGAGAGATCCTCAAAGCCCGCCTCAAAAAGATCGAGGAAGGCGAGCGCGACTTCCGCTTCTAAATTTCCCCCAAAACTTAATAATTCGCGCGCGTTTCCTGCGAATATTTCGCGACATTTCGCAAAATTGGCGTCCAGGCTGGATTTGCTATAATTGTGTCGGTTAAAAAGCAACTCCAGGAGTCGTTATGTCAGAAGAAACCACAACTGTCGACGCGGTCAAAAAGGAAAAAGTTCCTTCTTCGCATTTGACTTTGTCCATTGTCACGCTTTTCGTAAGTTTGATCGTTCCGCTTAGGCTCTTCCTTGTTCCTTTTTCGATCGTTGCTCTGTATTTCTCAATAAAAACGAGACGATTGATAAAAAAAGACGCGGAAGGAAACTTCGAACAGGCCAAAAAATATTCCAAAAGAGCTTTGGTAACCGCGCTTTGCGTCCTGATATTCGTTATCCTGTTCACAGTTGTCCTGATCGTCCTCGGCGCGCAAGGCCCTGTCAAGCATGAGCTGAACAGTTTATACCGCAGGAATATGATGACCAACCTCTACGCCCGCCTCGATGCTTACCAGAGCAAATTCGGCACATATCCCAACGACGGCGAAGGCGTAAGAGCTCTGTATCCTCTTTACAAAGAAGGCTTCATCTCCAGGAAAGAACTTGAAAGCATACTGCAGCCTCCCGGCGTGGAATTCGACAAATTTTCAGAAAAGCCCACCGAGCAAGAATTCGACGCCTTTCACATCGGCTGGTCTTACAACGCCAACGCCCGCCCGGGAAGCGAAGATCCTCTTATCGGTTATCAGGGGATAAAAGACGGAAAGCTTCATCTTTTGACCACGAACCGTTCTATCATGCCTTTGTCGGAAAGAGACGCGTTTATAATATTGGCTAACGGCCGGCAGCTTAGATTGCCAACAAAAGTGCGTACAGGAGAACTGCTGGTACCGGACTATAAAATTAGTTTGGATTGTTTGAAGGATTGATTTAATCGCGTGATTTCACGCGTTTTCCCTTATGCCATTCCAAAGCCAACTTTGGAATAGTTTATGCCATTCCAAACTTGCCTTTGGAATGGCATACTTTTTTTCGCGGCGTATATGTTAATATATTCCCAGGAAAATCCAAGGAAAATCGAGTTTATGTCGCTGAACGCCACCCCTGCTTCCAACAGACTGCACATAGTCTTCCTCGGCCGGACCAACACCGGCAAATCCAGCCTCTTGAACGCCCTGACCAACCAGGACCTGGCGGTGGTCTCCGCTATCTCCGGCACCACCACCGACCCCGTCAAAAAGAGCATGGAGCTTCTTCCCTTAGGCCCGGTCGTCCTCATAGACACTCCGGGGCTTGACGACACCGGGGAACTTGGATCTAAGCGCATTGAGAAGACCAAAGAGGCCCTTCGCCAGGCGGACATGGCCATCGTTGTGGCCGACGCCCAAACAGGCCTTACCGAGGCGGAGAAGGCCGTTATCGAGGAACTCAAGAAGAAGTCCCTTCCCTATCTCGTCGCCTACAACAAAGCCGATCTTCTGACGGAAGAGCAAAAGCAGAAATACTCTCAGGAACATCTCGTCAGCTCCCTGACCAGAGAAGGCGTTAACGCTCTGAAGGAAGCCCTGGGCAAACTGAAGCCCCAGAAAGACTCCATCCCTCTCATCCAGGACCTCGTTTCCCCCGGCGACGTCATCTTCCTCGTCGTCCCCATCGACTCCGCCGCTCCCAAGGGCAGGCTCATCCTTCCCCAGCAGCAGGTGATCAGGGACGCCCTGGAAAAAGGCGCTCTCCCGCTCGTCACCAGAGACACTGAGCTAGCCCAAGCCCTCACCAAGATAACTCCGACGCTCGTGGTCACCGACAGCCAGGCCTTCGGCAAAGTAATGAAGATCGTCCCGGAATCCATTCCCCTCACTTCCTTTTCCATCCTGCTTTCCCGCGCCAAGGGCGACCTCGAGGAGCAGATCAAAGGCATCAAGGCCCTCCTCTCCCTGAAGGACCATGATCCCGTCCTCATCGCGGAAGGCTGCACGCACCACAGGCAGTGCGAGGACATCGGCACCGTCAAGATCCCCAAATGGATCAGGGAAAAGCTTCAGGTCGAGCCCGACTTCCACTTCACCAGCGGCGGCGAATATCCCAAAGACCTCACTCCCTACAAGGTCGTCATACACTGCGGCGGCTGCATGCTTCCTCCCCAGGAAATGAAGAACCGCCTGCTCCAGGCCAAAGAACAGGGCGTTCTCATCACCAACTACGGCATGGCCATCGCGGCCCTCCACAACGTCCTTGAGCGCAGCCTCAAAGTCTTCCCCGCCGTCGCCAGCCTCCTCTCCAAGGAAAACTAGCCGCCCTCCGCCCCTCTGCATAAAAAAAGACAAATTTTATGCAGATAAGCTATGCCCTCTGCATAAAAAACGCCTATTTTTATGCAGATAAGCTTGCAACACGATAATACTGAGACCTTTCCCGGGAGGAGCAGTTTTAGCGCCTCGCCAGCCTCCAAGATTAAGTAATTGTTATAAAGCAACTTGCCGTTGCTACTTTGCTTTTAACATGCCTTCTACTTTACTTTTTCACATGGTTCTACTTTACTTTTAACACGACACCTACTTTACTTTTTCCCAGATTTGAGACACCATGAAACCGCGAATCGAAAAACATTTTAATCTCATTGCGTTGGCTTTTCTTGCCTTCTTCCTGTTCGGATGCGCCTGCGAGACTCCCCTCCAGGATCCCGCCTATTCCGACCAGTCCGCCCTTCCCTACATCGACGCGCTGGTTTTTGATTCCAGCGGCAGCACGATCTACGGGCAGGTGCTGGTCCCCTCCTCGGATCTCGGGGAAAACAGGCCCTGCGCGATCCTCTGCCACGGCTTCGCGGGCTTCACCCGCTGGGACGACGTCGCCCACGATCTTTGCCGCGCCGGCATAGTTGTAGTCATCCCCCATCACAGGGGAGCCTGGGGCAGCGAGGGCGAATATACGGTCACCGGCTGCGTTGGCGACGCGGAAAACCTTGCCCGCTGGGCCCAAAGCGCGGATTTCGCCGCCAAATATAAGACCAGCACCAACGACGTCTGGCTCATAGGCCATTCCATGGGCGGCAACAGCGTGCTGAACGCGGCGGCCAAAATGGGCAGTGTCAAAGGCGTCGCGCTTATCGCTCCCTGCGACATCGGCTACATGGCGGAAAAGATGAAACGCGAGGAACTGGCATCCTTCCTGATCGGCGAGGGACTGCACGTCCTCCGCAGAAGATCGGACGACACGGTGATAGACGACATTGAGAATTACGCTTACTTTATGCGCTTCGCCGTCAACGCCCCCAAGCTCGCCAAGACATCCGTCTTCCTCGCGACAGGAGAATACGACACCGTTGTCCCCTCCGAGCCCCTAGACGCTTTTTGGAACGCCCTTCCTCAGGAAACGAGGCGCCTCCGCAAAACTTATCCTGCAACGCATTCCCTCATGGGCTATCGCCGCTCGCTCGCCCGCGATCTCATCGACTTCATACAAGGCAAAAGCGAAACCGGCGAAACAAAGCAAGATCAAGCTCCCAAGATTTTCTAACAACTTGTTAGAAAATTATAACAAGCGTATCTAACGATGCTTAGCTCATAAAACTGGCAAAAATCAGGCTCGTTTGCCTTTTCAGATCTAAGATTTTCTAACAACTTGTTAGAATATTCTAACAAGCGTATTTCATGGCACTTAGCCTATAAAACAAGGCAAATTAGACTGCCGGCAGCTTTCCTACAAGATTTTCCAACAACTTGTTGGAAAATTCCAACAAGCGTATTTCAACATACTTAGCTTATAAATCGGGGCAAAAATCTGATCTGTTTGCCTTCTCAGATCTAAGATTTTCTAACAAGTTGTTAGAAAATTCTAACAAGCGCATTTTAGCGTAGTTAACCCACAAAACAGACAAAAAACTGATCTGTTTGCCTTCGCAGATCCAAGATTTTCTAACAACTTGTTAGAAAATTCTAACAAGCGTGTTTTTAGATACATATCCTAAGAAACGGGCCGAAATCGAGCCTGTTTAAATTCTCGCGCCCCATCTTTTCTAAAAAAGTTGTTGGGAAAAATCCAAAACGCAATAAATTGACCCCAAGTGACCGCTATATATTGAAAACTACAGATAGTCTGTAGTTCGGATAATTCTCAACTATAATGCGCACGGAGGAAAACATGAAAAACAATTCAGAATCACTCATCAAGAGTTATAATTCTTGGATCGGCGAATTAAAAAAGCGATATCGCGCCTCACAAATCAAATCGGCAATAGCTGTCAATTCCGCTCTAATAGAGTTTTATTGGAATTTAGGCAAAGACATCAGCGAAAAATATGTTGGGACAAAAATCTACGGAACGGATTTTTTTACCAGGCTAAGTCATGACCTTAAAATTGCGATTCCGGAAGCTCATGGCTTTTCCACACAAAATCTAAGATTTTGCCAAAATTTTTATGAGTTTTATCACACAGTTCCAAATTTCCAGCAACTCATAGAAGAATTGGTTATGATCCCTTGGGGGCATCATATTCAAATCATGGAGAAATGCAATGGCGACCGCGACAAAGCTATGTTTTACGTCAGGCATACGATTCAGAATGGATGGAGCAGAAATGTTCTTTTGAATTGGCTGTCGACGGATCTGTACGAGCGGGAAGGCAAAGGACAGACAAACTTTTCGATCACTATGCCGTCTGACGATTGCGATCTGGCAAGACAGCTAGTAAAGGATCCTCAGATCATTGAAGTGTTCGATCTTAAAAAAGAGCATAACGAGAAGGAACTAAAGCAAGCGATCGTTGCTAACATTGAAAAAACACTTCTCTCTCTTGGCCGTCTCGTCTCTTTCGTAGGAAGAGAATATCCGGTCGAACTTGGCGGCGAAACCAAAAACATCGACCTGCTTTTCTACATTATTCCGCTGCATCGGTATCTTGTGATCGAGGTTAAAACTACCAAATACGAGCCAGCCGATCTTGGACAACTGAGCGGCTACATGGTTATGACCGAACAAGTCCTAAACACAACGGGCGATGATCAGCCTATAGGACTTCTTCTTTGCAAGGAACACAACCGTGTCCTTGCCAAATTTCATCTGGAAAAACTTGGCTTGCCTATGGGCATTACCGATTATGAGTTGAAGAAGATCCTTCCCATCCAAAAGCAATTGGTCAAATGCTACACCGACGCCGAGGAACAAATCAGATCTCAACGCAAAGCCGCCAAAAAATCTGAAGAATCAGATTAGGAATAGTTATATTTCTTATGGGCGATTTGGCAAAAGATCGACTCTTGGGTTGTTCGCGAAATACCGGATATCCGTAGCAGCGGAAACTGGTAAAGGGTATAATAATCAAAAGAGCCATGAGCATTGAGAAAGATATATTCGAGGGTTATTTCGGCTCACACAGGTTCGCCTCTTCTCCGCACACGTTCAAGGACGACCACCTTTCGCGCGACTTCTACAAGAACCAGCTGGAGATAATCACGCCGGCTCTGCGAGAGAGTGCGCGAGGCCGTCGGATCGGATTACGCTTTCATTGCCGCCCTTTCCAAATAAGGGTAATATCTAGCTTATTAGGGCAACTCAAAGGCAATATTACCTCTTTTAGGGCGGGCGTTACCCTTATTGTTTCGAGTTCGTTTTGGGACAAAATGTCGCTTTTCGCTCCTCTGCGGTGTGAATTTATGTCTCTTTCGCCCGCCTGGCCTCTTTTGTAAACATTGCTTTTTAAGCATTTTACGCCGTTCACTCATTTGGCACGGTTTTTGCATATATAATAAGGCTTAAATAGTAATCATCCATAGGAGGAAAATATATGAACATTCAGAAAATGACAGAAAAGGTCCAGTCGGCCCTGATGGAGGCGCGGGATAAGGCTTTGTCCCGCAACAATCCCGAGACGACCATACTGCATCTTTTCTCCGCCCTTCTTTCTGACAAAGACGGCTTGACCAAAAGAATGCTGGAGCTTTCCGAAGTCAACGCCAACGCCGTTCTGCGTCAGATAGAAGCTGAGATAGAAAAGCTGCCCAGCGTTTCTGGCTCCAACCAGAGCGCGGGTATCTCCATTAATCTGGAAAAGCTCTTCGCCAAGGCTTTCGAGCTGGCTGGCAAGATGAAGGACGACTATGTGAGCGTCGAGCATCTTCTGCTGGCTATCGGCGAAATAAAGAACGACGCGTGCGCGGAGATCCTGCGCGCGGCCGGACTGAGGCCCGACAAGCTTATGTCCGCGCTGGTCAAGATCAGAGGCAACCAGAGAGTCGACAATCCCAATCCGGAAGCGACCTTCGACGTGCTTAGCAAGTACGGCGTAGACCTGGTCGAGGCGGCCCGCCAGGGCAAGATCGACCCGGTGATCGGCCGTGACAACGAGATCAGGCGCGTTATCCAGGTCTTGGCGAGAAGGACGAAGAACAACCCTGTGCTTATCGGCGAACCGGGCGTTGGCAAGACCGCTATCGCGGAAGGATTGGCGAGGCGTATCATGCTGCAGGACGTTCCGGAGAATTTGAAAGACAAGACGGTCTTCTCCTTGGACATGGGCGCTCTTGTCGCGGGCGCGAAATACAGAGGCGAATTTGAGGAGCGCTTGAAAGCGGTCCTCAAAGAGGTGCAGTCCTCTAACGGCCGCATCATCCTCTTCATCGACGAAATCCACAACATCGTCGGCGCGGGAAAGAGCGAAGGCAGCATGGACGCGGGCAACCTTCTCAAGCCGCTTCTGGCCAGAGGAGAATTGCACTGCATCGGCGCCACTACGCTCGACGAGTACAGGAAATACATCGAGAAAGACCCCGCTCTGGAAAGAAGGTTCCAGATGGTCATGGTCGACCAGCCCTCTGTCGAGGACACCATCTCCATCCTTAGAGGCCTGAAAGAGCGCTATGAGATCCATCACGGCGTCCGTATCCAGGACGGCGCGCTGGTTTCCGCGGCGGTCCTTTCCCACCGCTACATCAGCGACCGCTTCCTGCCCGACAAGGCTATCGACCTTATGGACGAGGCCGCGGCGATGGTCAGGACGGAAATTGACAGCCAGCCCGCGGAATTGGACGAGCTGAACCGCAAGGTCATGCAGCTTGAAATTGAGCAGGAGGCCCTGAAGAAGGAAAGCGACGACGCTAGCAAAGCCAGGCTGGAAGAGCTGAAGAAGGATCTTTCCGAACTGAAGGAAAAGAAGAACGTCCTCAACGCCCAGTGGCAGAAGGAAAAGGAAGCCATCAAGAAGGAAAGAGACCTCAAGGCCGAACTCGAGCAGACGAAAAACCAGATCGCCGAAGCCGAGAGCCGCTACGACCTTAACAAAGCGGCGGAACTCAAATACGGCAAGCTCGCCTCGCTCGAGAAGGAACTGAAAGCCATCCACGAGAAGAACACCAAGGAGGACCGCCTCTTAAAAGAGGAGGTCACCGAGGACGAGATCGCGGACGTTGTCAGCCGCTGGACTGGCATCCCGGTCAGCAAGATCATGGAAGGCGAAAAGGAAAAGCTCCTCAAGATCGACGAAACGCTGCATGAGCGCGTCATCGGCCAGGACGAGGCTGTGGAAGCCGTGGCCAACGCGGTCATAAGAGCCCGCTCCGGCTTGAAAGACCCGAGACGCCCCATCGGCTCCTTCATCTTCCTGGGCCCGACCGGCGTCGGCAAAACGGAATTGGCAAAAGCTTTGGCGGAGACTCTCTTCGACTCCGAAGAGAACGTCATACGTCTCGATATGTCGGAGTATATGGAGAAATTCTCCGTGAGCCGCTTGATCGGTGCTCCTCCGGGATACGTAGGCTATGACGAGGGCGGACAGCTGACGGAAGCCGTCAGAAGGAAGCCCTACTCCGTCATCCTCTTGGACGAAATAGAAAAGGCTCACCCGGACGTCTTCAACACGCTGCTGCAGCTTCTTGACGACGGCCGCTTGACCGACAGCCAGGGCCGCACGGTGGACTTCAAGAACACCATCGTGATCATGACCTCGAACATCGGCAGCGACCTCCTGCTCGAGAAGATGAAGGGCGGCAAAATCGACGACGAGACCAGGAAACAGGTCATGTCGCTCCTGAACTCCCACTTCAGGCCCGAATTCCTGAACAGGGTCGACGAGATCGTCCTCTTCAAGCCCCTTGAAAAGGAAGAAGTCGAAAAGATCGTGGAACTCCTCGTCAAGGATCTCACCAAGCGCTGCGAAGACAACGGCATCAAGCTCGTCCTCACCGATAAGGCCAAAGCCTTCATCGCCGAGAACGGCTTCGACCCGACATACGGCGCCAGGCCCTTGAAGCGCTACATCCAGCGCCACGTGGAGACCGCCCTCGGCCGCTTCCTCCTTGGAGGCAAAGCCAAGGAAGGCTCGACCGTCACAGTCGACGCCGGCAAAGACGGCCTTACGATCAAGTAACGCAAAACGGAGATCAGGTCGGTAAACAAAAAGCCTCGCGTAGCGAGGCTTTTTGTTTGCCGACCTATGCACCGCGTTCAACTAATTGATATAAATGCATTTATCGTTTGCACAGAGCGGCCATTGATTTTATATATGATTTTTTGTATTATTTTGGCATAAACAATGTATGATTTTTTGCAGAAATACCATATATAAGACCTAGAATTTTTTGCAACATATATAGTATAACTAATTTAAATAACCTAACATATAATTTATTAAGCAATCATATGAACATTGAGAGGAAAAAATACGCCGAATTGCTTAAATGGAAGGCTTCTTCGGACAAAAGCAAAGCTATTCTCATCAAAGGCGCAAGACGCGTAGGCAAAAGTTATTTGGCCGAAACTTTTGCAAAGAAAGAATATAAAACGCATATAATCATTGATTTTTCCAGCCCGCGCCCTGGAACACTGAAGATTTTCAGAGAGTATGGCAATAAGGAACTACTAAACGAATTCTTTAATCAGCTTTCTGTTCTCTATGGTGTAACGTTATATCCTGGGAAATCGCTTTTTGTTTTTGATGAGGTTCAGAAATACCCGCAAGCCAGGGAGCTTATTAAACATCTAGTCGCAGATGGCAGGTATGATTACATAGAAACCGGCTCTCTTATCTCAATTAAGAAAAATGTCAAAAACATCATTATCCCGTCTGAAGAACAAGAAATGGAACTACTTCCTCTCGATTTCGAAGAATTTCTGAATGCTCTTTCAGACGAAACAACAATACCTTTCCTGCAGGATCGCTATGATAAAAGGAAACCCCTTGGAAATCTCTTGAAGCCGGTAATGGATAAGCTCCGCACATACATGATTGTTGGAGGAATGCCTAAATCTGTCGTTGAATATGCCGAAACAGGAAATATTGGACGCGTTGAAGAAACAAAGCAAAATATAATCAAACTATACCGTGAAGATATTGCCAAATATGCTGAAAATTACGTATCGGAGGCTATGGCAATATTTCAAAATATACCCTCTCAATTGGCTCATCACGATAAAAAAATAAAATTCTCTTCTTTGCATGAAAACGGCCGCTTTTCCTCATACAGAGACGCTCTGTTTTGGATCGAAGAGTCTATGGTTGGAAATATTTGTTATGGCATGGATTCCCCTGCGGAATTCGGGGACTTTGCATTACAGTCGAACAAGCTAAAATGCTATATGGGCGATACTGGTTTGTTAATTACTTTAGCTAGCGAAAAACATTACTACAAATCAGAAATGTATAAATCATTCATGCTCGGAAAACTTGCTGTCAACCAAGGTATGATAACGGAGAACCTCATCGCACAGATGCTAAGAGCAAAAGGTTATGCCCTTCGTTTTTACGAAAAACGAATTGTTGAAGACGATAAAGTTCATAAATATGAATTGGACTTCCTGATCTCCAATGATAAAAAGATCATACCAATTGAAGTTAAAAGCGGATACAGCAATCATCATCCGTCAATAGATTACTTCCGCAAAAAATACGGTCAAAAAACTGAGAAAGGAATATTGCTAACCAAGGGAGATCTTAGAGAAACTGATGATTATTTGGTCCTGCCCTTGCCAATGGCATTATTTCTCTAGCGCTCCACCCAAACCTTCCCTTTTCCACATAAAGAGCTTTGCCTTTTGTCAGCTAAACAAGCAGCGGAGCGCGCGAGCGCTCCGCTTTTTCTAAGATAGATTACGCACTCAGTCTGCTAATTTGTAATACCAGCTGTTTGTTACGGCGCGATTGGCGGAGCTGTCATAGTCCTCTATGGCTTTTTTCATTTTGGCAATGTTGTCGTAAATCTGGAGATCAAAAGTTGCCGGTTTAGTTTTGCGCTCAAAAATATGCTTTAAAGATTCCAAGGATTTTTCCTGACGCTCAACAGCATAATCCTTTTTGTTTTCGCTCCACCACTGCAAAAATGTTTCAGAGTCCTTAAATCCTTTTTCCATAGGAGACAAATTGCTAAAACGAATCTCATATCCGCCGGGCAAAAAATCAATGACCGGCTGAAGGGTTTTGTCTCCGTTTTTGATCGCGTCTGCCACGAAAGGAAAAACATTGTTGCCGAAATGCAGCACGATCTCTTGCGCCAGTCTTTCTAGGACTTCTTTGCGGGGATTTTCGCGTTGGTTTTCAAGTTTCCAACACGTGTACCAATCATTCCAAAGCACTGGAAGATATTTCAAACCGAAATAATTCCAGAAGAAAATCATTTGATCCTTTGATATAGGAACGTCTTTCGGATACCAACTCATGGTTACATATTCTTGACTGTATGTGGTCAGCCCCAATTTTTCCGCTATTATCGAGTTTACAAAGGCGTAGTAAGGACGTCTATATTTACCTTCCAATATTTTTTCATTCCGATCCGTTAGTTCATCGTTCTCCAACAATGCCGACAACAGAGGGACTGCTTTCGCTGGCGGCAACGAGTTTAAATAAACCAAATTCGCATAAGTGTTCGTATATTCTTCGGCAACGCTCAATTTAAGATCAGCCCCCCAATTTTCTGGTCTATCGCGGCAATCTTCATTGTTTATTCCTTCGGCAAGAGTTTTCAAAGCATCCTGCTGGCCTTCTTCCGTTATGGATTGCTTAAAAGCCAAAAGAATAGCATTGTTGAAACGCTTTAGCTCGTCTAAATTGACATCGCTTTTCGCAACGCTTGCCATAAGCAAGACAAACAAGAGTAAGTATTGCGCTTTCATATGTTTTTCCCTCGTCTGTGTTGATTGGGATAAATACTCATCTAGCGTTAATCATTAAACCAAAAATCAAAAAAAAAAAATAGCTCCGCTTTTTCTTGCATGAGTTATACTACAAAAATCACTAGCGTTTTCTCAAAAGCTTCATAACTTACCTAAGCTGAGGCTATTCCGCCAAAAATAAGGGGAATCGCAAGTTTCTAAAATGTTGATTTGGCCTACATTTTGGAAAAATTTTTCCTTCATTTGGGAGTTTTAATCCCTAGTCAAGGAGCTCCCATTTGCCGCGGCGTTTGCCGTTCTGGCGCTTGAGAAGGCCCTTTTGCTGGAGAGCGACTGTTATTGCTTTGACACTGCGTTCGGAGATCCCGGTGATTTGGGCCAGGGCTTTCTGGGTGACGGAAGGATCCTTTTTGATCTCTTCGAGGACAGCCTGCTCTTTTAAAGTGCAATTTTTGCACTTTGAGATTGCACTTTTAGCGTCAATGTGGAGGTCTCTGTTTTTGAGCGGATGGGCGGCATCGTTGAGGAGGTCGTCGAAGAAGGCTTCCAGGAAGACGGTGGTTTCCCTGATGCCGTTGGCGAGATCGTTGTAATTCGCACGGACCAAAGCGTTGCGGAAATACCAGGAGTTTTCAGCGAACAGTTCACTTTTCGCCTTTAATCCGAGGGAACGGAGGTATTTCAGGATGAAGGTGGCTGTGGTCCGGGTGTTGCCTTCGCAGAAGGGGTGTATCTGCCAGATATTGGAAGTAAAATCCGCCAAGTGTTTGATGATGTCCTTTTTTGAGAGCCCGGCGTAGGAGAAGGACTTTTCATTGTTGAAGTCGTACTCCAGAGTCTCCGGGATGCTTTCGTAGGAGGAGTACAGGACGCTTTTCCCTTTCAGGACCCATTCTTTTTTGGTTATGTTGTACTTCCTGAAAGAACCGGCGTGGTCGAAAACGCCGGAGAAAAGACGCTTGTGGATCGCTTTTAAGCCCGAGGGAGAGAAGCGGAAGGTCTTTTCCGAAATGATCTCGGCTATTCTGGCGGACACCAGGTCGGCTTCTTTGGCGTTTTCATCTACTTGGCCTTTTTCCGCCTTTTCCTGATAGTAGGAACGCAGTCTGTCCTGGGCGGCCGCAATGTCTATCTTGCCCTCGATATGGTCCTTGGCGGTTGCCAGCAGATATTCTGAGGTCTTCAGGCCGTCAACGTCCTGCAGACCGATAGCGGTCTTCCAGGCCAGGCTTTTTTCCCTGTATCCGGGTTCGCCTGATCTTGCGTATTTGTTCAGCTCGTTTTCGCTATTCTTTTTTCGGCTCATAAAAGACCATTTATTTGTTTCTAACCTCCTCTATTATACCAAAAAAAGCCAAGCGGAACGAGCCAGCATTACGCTTTTTTATTACAAAAGTCATATGACTTTTGTATAACGACTCGAAAGTTACAGCCTTCGCCAGCACTCCTTTTTAAGGAACGCTTTGATCTTGCCGACAGCTCTTCCCTCGTAATACTCTATCAGGAGATCCTTGAACTCTGGCACCAGTTTTTCCGGAATGACCAGGCAGCCCTTGCCGTGCGCGACAAGATAATGATTCGCGAAAACGACCGCCGCCCTTTTGTTGCCGTCCAGGAAGATCTGCGTCTTCATGCAGTACAAAAGAAGCTCTATAGCCTTGTCCAGATCCGAAGAGGATCTATTCAATATGCCCTCGATATCCTCCCTGACCTTGAATTCCACAGGAACAGGCGGAACATAGCTTGTGCCGCCTATAGTTACCGGCACGCCCCTTATCCTTCCGCCTTCCGCGAAAAATCCTTCGTTCACCAGCTTCGCTACGTGCGACAAAAGATAATAATCGCTTTCCGCCCTTATGACGTTCTCGTCAAGAATAAACTCCCAGGCATGCTTAAGATTCAGGATCTTCTGTACATCGGAGACCGTCATGCCGCTCACTCTGCCGTTGTTTAGAATTTCTTCCGTCTGCGGGAAAGACGTCGCCACTCCTTCCAAGACCGCCTGGTCATAAATGTTGGCTTTCATATTGGCTCTGGCGAAATCAAGGTTCTCCACCACCTTCGGCGCCAGGGAGCTTTCCGAATACCCGAGATCAGCCAGCTTCTTATTCAAACGCCTGATCTGACGACGCAGCTCCCGTCCTTCCCTAGCGTTTCTCACCAAAAGCTGATACAGCTCATCGGAGTATACCCCAACATAAGTCGAAACCACCCTGCTGCCCACCCTTTTGCGCATATACAGATACTTTCCGCTTCTCAGAACTTTGAGCTCTGGAGTCCCGTCATAGGCAAGCAGACTCAACCTGGACCGGCAATCCGCCAAATCACGTAAAAGGGCTTGTATTTCTTCTAACTCTTTCATCTTTAAAATTGATAGGGAACATTTTTGCCTAAATAGTACTAAAATGTTCCCTAAAAATCAACCTTTCCCTCCTGCCGCTGCCCCCCTTGCTTCCTCGCTGACGATGTGCAAAACCCAAAGCGGAGCGCTTGTGCGCTCCGCTTTTTTATTCTCCTGTTGAAACAATGGTAGAATAATGGGATACACTTACTATCACCCTAAAAAAGAGCGATACCATCATGAAAAAACTCACCGCCCTGATCGTCACGGCCGTCATAGCGCTCACTTCCCTTAGCGCGATAGCCGGCCCCTACACCTTGTCCATCACTCCCTCGGACTTCGGACGCGTCTCCGTTTCCCCCGTAAAAGACTACTACGATGCCGGCGACATCATTACCTTCACCGCCATCCCCAACAAGGGCTACTCCTTCGTGCAGTTCACCTACAACGAGGGCGTCTACCTTGACAACCCCCTCGTCGTCTCCCCGACCAGGGATATGGAGCTTAGCGTGGAGTTCGTCTATTCCGGCTACACCATAAACGTCTCCTCGACGGAAGGAGGCACCGTAAAAGTTGATCCCGAAAAAGCCACCTACACGAAAGGTGAGCCCGTAACGATCACCGCCATACCCGACGAGGGCTCGACCTTCGAAGGCTACTCCGGCACCATAACCACCGAAGAGAGCACGCTTCTCATCTACGTTGACCAGGACTACGACCTCACCGCCCACTTCAGCGGCATCGAATACTCCCTCACCGTAGAGCAGACGATAGGCGGAACGCTCACCATAGACCCTGACAAGCCCACCTATCTCTACAACGAGGAAGTCTCCTATGAGGCCGTGCCCCTCCCCGGCTACAGCGTCGACAAGATCGAGGGTTACCTTGAAGAGCGCACCGAGCCCTCCGGCCAGATCACGATACAGGGCGACTACTACCTCGTACCAAGGTTCTCCGCCATAAATTACCACGTTACGGTCGCTCCCGCGGAATGCGGCACCGTCGCGTTGTCCCCCGACAAGTTCTTCTACAACTACGGCGAGG
>JAFYHD010000114.1 GCA_017539325.1 bacterium
GACGGGCACGGCGAACCAGCTTTCTTCCATGCCGTCGGCTTCTCTCGCTTCCCTGACTTTGGTCTCGCTGACACCCAGGATCTGAGCGAGGTAGCGGTCGGAGAAGCCGTCCTTCTTGGCCTGGACGAGCAGGTCTTTGGGCGGGATCTCTCCCTTGTATTTGAGTATCTGTTCTTCCAGCTCGACCAGCTCTTTCATCTGGTTAAGGAACCAGCGGTTGATCTTTGTGGCCTCATAGAGTTCGTCCGTGGTCGCGCCTTTCCTTATCGCTTCGTAGAGCATGAACTGCCTGGTGGAGCAGGGCGTTCTCACGGCCTCGACGAGGGCTTCCTTAGTCCACTGATCGTAGCCCTTGAAGAAGCCCAAGCCGTAGCATTTGTTTTCCAGGGAACGAATGGCTTTCTGGAAAGCTTCCTTGTAATTCTTGCCGATAGACATCACTTCGCCGACGGCGCGCATCTGCGTTCCCAGCTTGTCATAAGAGCCGTGGAACTTCTCGAAGGCCCAGCGCGCGAACTTCACGACCACGTAGTCGCCGGAGGGGACGTACTTGTCGAGCGTGCCCTCTTTCCAGTAGGGGAGCTGGTCAAGCGTTATGCCGGCCGCGAGGTAAGCGGAGATGAAGGCGATGGGGAAGCCCGTCGCTTTGGAAGCCAGGGCGGAGGAGCGGGAAGTCCTCGGATTGATCTCGATGACCACCACGCGGTCCGTCACCGGGTCGTGCGCGAACTGGACGTTCGTGCCGCCGATCACTTCGATGGCGTCCACGATGTCGTAGGAATATTTCTGCAAACGTTTCTGCAAGGATTCGGGGACGGTCATCATCGGCGCGGTGCAGTAGGAGTCGCCGGTGTGCACGCCCATGGGGTCGACGTTCTCGATGAAGCAGACCGTGATCTTCTGGCCTTTAGAGTCGCGGATGATCTCAAGTTCCAATTCTTCCCAGCCGGCCAGACATTCCTCGATCAGGATCTCATGGACCAAGCTTTCGTTCAGACCGCGGTTGGCGATCGTCTTAAACTCTTCCATGTTGTAGACGAGTCCGCCGCCGGTGCCGCCCATCGTGTAGGCCGGGCGGATGACGACCGGGAGCTTGATGGTCTCAAGGACTTTTTCGGCTTCCTCGTAGCTTCTGGCTATGGCGCTCCTGGCGCATTCCACGCCGATAGACTCCATGGTGTCCTTGAAGGTCTGGCGGTCTTCGCCTTTCTTGATGGCGTCGAGCTTAACGCCTATGATCTGCACTCCGTATTTCGCCAGGATGCCTTTCTCGGCCAGGTCGGCGGAAAGGTTCAGGGCCATCTGACCGCCAAGGTTGGGGAGCAGGGCGTCGGGACGCTCCTTGGCGATGATCTTTTCAAGCGATTCGACGTTCAAGGGCTCGATGTAGGTATGATCGGCCATATTGGGGTCGGTCATGATGGTGGCGGGGTTGGAGTTCACCAGTACGATCTCGTAACCGAGTGATCTCAGGGCTTTGCAGGCTTGCGTGCCGGAATAGTCAAATTCGCAGGCTTGGCCGATAATGATGGGGCCGGAACCGATGATCAAAACTTTTTTGATGTCCTGACGCCCTTGAAGCATATGTTTTTATGTCCTCCTTACACGATTTAGGGAAAAACTCCCCGAAATTCGAGAAAGTTTATTAAAATTTCCCGAAAAAAGCAACGAGAAAGCCGAATGTCAGGTTTTATGCGGATTCCCATTTTTGTTATAATATATGGTTAAGAATGGATAAAAATCCGCTTAAGGAACGCGCATGAAAACTTTTTTGAGACACGCCCCCAAGGGGCCGACGCTTAGGGAACTTTACACCAGGCCATTGACCTACGGGCAGACTGTGGGAAGCATGACTTTTTCCGCCGACGGGAAGATCCTTGCCTTCCTGTGGAACGAAAAAGGCGGAGCGGTCAGGGACCTCTTCGTAAAACTTGAGGACGGCAGCGTAAGGAAACTGACGGACGCCGCCAAGATCAAAAATTTCCCCTGCGAGGACGACGTCCGCGATCCCAAAGACGTCGCCTACGCCGAGGAGATGTACACCGGCGTCAGCGAGTTTTCTTTCGTCAACGACACTTATGACATCGTCTTCCTTTGCCGCGGCAATCTTTTCATCTGCGACCTCAGCGGCAACGTCGAAAGATTGACGCTGACCAGCGGGGGACAGTACAACCTCTGCGTTCCGGAAAAAGCGCCCGAAGCTTTCTTCGTGAAGGGCGGGAATCTTTTTTCCTACGATCTCGACCACGGCACGGTGAGGCAGCTGACCTTCCTTACTAAGCCGCACACCTCCGTCTGCGGTTATCGCATTTCGCCTGACGGTAAATACGCCGCGGTGCTCGTCGAGGATTCCTCGACTTACGAAGACATCAGGATGCCGGACTACACTCCCGAAAAGGAAGTCAGGATAAACAATCTGAGAAGGAACAACGTCGGGAAGCCCCTGGCGCTCTTCCGCTACGGTTTCCTCGACCTCGCAAAAGACAGCGCGCTCTTAGAGTATCCCGAGCTTCCGAATTTTAAAAAGGAGGAATGCAGGAAGGGGACGACGGTGCGGCCGCACGCCGCGGCCTGGTCGCCGGACGGATCATCCTTCGCTTTCGCCTACGTCGAGGACGACTACCGCACCTACCATCTTTGCGAAGCGACCATTAAGAAAGGCTGGAGCGTCAAGGAACGCTTCAGCGACTACCTTGAGCCCTGGATTGAATGGTCGCCCATTGCTTACGACAAGGCGGGAACGATCTACTTCCTGAGCTACCGCGACGGCTGGCTGCAGCTCTACGCGCTGAAAGCCGGTAACAAAACGCCGAAGAGAATAACCGATGGCGGCTACGACATCGCGAGTTTCTCCGTCTGCGAGAATGGCAGGATCTATTTCACCGCCTTAAAGCCCGATCCGAGGAAGGCCTTCCTCTACGCGAAGAAGGACGCCGCCGATCCTGAAAAGCGCGTGAAGTGCTCCGACCGCTGCTGGGAAAGCTTCGTTGTCAGCCGCGACGGAAAGCAGCTGGCGGTCCTGGCCAGTTCTTTGATGGAACCGCCCGTGCTTTTAACTACCGGAGCGAAAGGCAAGTTCACGCAGATACTGGACACCGCTTCTCCGCTTCTGAAAAAATGGCCGCGCGCCCTCATAAAGGAATTTTCTTTCAAGAACAAAGAGGACGGTCTCGAGATCTGCGGTACGCTGACGCTGCCAAAAGATTTCGACCCGAAGAAAAAATATCCCGCCGTGCTGCGCTGCGTGTACGCCGGGCAGGGGAAGATGGGCTTCGGTCGCTACAATCTTCTCGACAACTACATGGCCAACGAGATGGGCTACATCCTGGTCGGCATCGACCTCAGAGCCAGCCACGGCTACGGCCACAAGTTCGCGCAAGGCTACTACAAGTCGCTCGGCATCGTCGATTCCAAGGAGCTTGTTTCCTGCGCCGAATATTTGAAGGCGCAGCCTTTCGTCGATGAAAATAGGATCGGTATTTGGGGAGGCAGCTACGGCGGCTTCCTCACGCTCATGGTCATGTGCGATTTCCCGGGCGTCTTCCATACCGGCGTCTCCTGGAAGCCTGTGACCGACTGGCGGAACTATTGGGATTCGTATACGGCTCCGCGCCTGGGAAGACCGAAGGACGATCCGGAGATCTACAAAGCCACGTCTCCCGTTTTCCACGCCGCCGGCTTGGAGGGGAACCTTCTTCTCATCCACGGCATGCAGGACGACAACGTGCTTTTCCAGGACGCCGCCTGGATGATCCAGCAGCTTATAGAAAAACAGAAATATTTCGACCTCATGATATACCCTAAGGACAACCACGGCCTCGATCTCAGGTATGAGAGCCTTCCCGACTGCATGGAAAGGATCGCGGCCTATTTCGAGGAACATATGGGTCTGGGACCTAAGGAGCGGAAATGAAAAACGCTTTTTTGATCTTGGCCGTGCTTATCACGGCCTTTTGTGCCGAAGCTGACGTCGTCGTCAACGAAGTCAACTACAATCCTCCCGGCTCCAGCGACCTGGAGGAGTTCATAGAGCTCTACAACACGGGAGACGAAGCCGTTTCCCTCGCGGGCTGGGAATTCGACAAGGGCGTCGACTTCGTTTTCCCGGAGGGCGCGCGGATCGAGGGCAAAGGCTACGCCGTCGTCGCGAGGGACCCCGCGGCTTTCAAGCGGACCTACCCCTCTTTGCCCGAGCCGTTCGGCCCGTGGGAAGGAAAATTGAAAAACAGCGGCGAGACCGTTAGATTAAGGAGCGCCAGCTCCGCCGTCATCTCCCTTTTCTCCTATCTCGACGGAGGGATGTGGCCGAGCGAACCGGACGGCGACGGCCCGACGCTGGAACTGAAGAACCCCGCTTATCCTCCGGACGACCCCAGGTCTTGGGATTCCTCCTCCAAAAAAGGCGGCACGCCTTTCGCCGAGAACACCGCCTATGTGGAAGGTCCGCTTCTGGAAACGAGACGCGATCCCGTTTCGCCTTTGGCCAACCAGAACGTAACGGTCGGCGTAAGGGCTGTTGCCGGCAAGATCACCTCGGCTACAGTCCAGGTCGGCTCCTCCAATCTTCCAACCACGGAAAAAGACGGCTGGCTCGTTGCCAACATAACGGCGGGGGAAGCCGGGACGCTTCTCACCTACAACTTCAACGTCGTTTCCCCGGAAGGCACTGACAAAATAAAATGCGCCTGCTACGTGATGGACAAACTGATCCCGCAGAACAGCGTCGTCATTAACGAAATCATGTTCAATTCCGGCCTGGCGGCCTATGACGACGACTACCAGTACGTCGAGCTTTACAACAGGAGCAGCGAGACCATAGACCTTAGGGACTGCCTCCTGAACGAGACCGATCTGGGCGGGAAACCGCTGCCCATCGAACCGGGCGCCTACCTTGTCGCACCCAGCAAGAAGGCGACCATAACCGAAATTTACGGCGAAGACATTCCCGTGATCTCCTGCAAATTGAAACTCTACGGCGAGAGCGGTCAGGTGAGGCTCACCGACCGTAACGGACGCGTCATCAGCTGCGCCAATTTCGGCAGCGAGCCTCCCTGGCCGTCTCTGGCGGCGGGCTGCGGCAACTCTCTTGAGCTGCTTGACCCGAGCCTGGACGGCAGCGAGGCCGCGAACTGGGCCGCCTCCAAGCTTTACGGGACCCCTGGCAAGGCCAATTCCGCTTCCGGCGACGTCCCGGCGCTTTCCGTCGTCTGCTATCCGCCCGAGGGACCCTTGAGCGATTCGTCCCTTGATTTCACTTTTGCGATAAGCGGAGACAACGTCCAGGAAGTGACCATGAATTACGGCATGGACAATTCCACGCTGCACTCTCAGCTGATCGAACGCGATCCCGAGACCGGGCTCTACAACATTACGATCGCTCCGAGGAACGAATCCGGCACTTTGCGCTACTCCCTGACCATCAGGAAAGACGGACAGTATTACGGCTGGCCGCAGCAGGACGTCGAGGAAACGGCTCCGCCCGCCACCATGACTTCCAGGCTCTCCTACGAATCGCACACCATTACGGTGGAGCCTACCACCGAATGGCAGAAGGCGACCATCACCGACAACGCCAGCGATTCCGTCAAGATGTACATCTACATGGACGCGGCAGGGGAGATCCTCATAGACAATTTCGAGATGCGCGACGGCAGCAACAAGAACTACATGGCGAACAGTTATTTCGACAGCAACATCGATAACTGGGTTCCCAGGGGCAATCACGTCGGCACTTTCTGGGACAACACCGACGGCTACAACGGAAAGGGCTGTCTCCACGTCGTGGCCACGGGCGCCGGCGGCGGCAACTCTTCCGGCAGCTATGTCAGGCCTTATTTTGCTGAGGATCTGACCACGGGCAATTCCTACACCATGAGCTTCTACTACAAGCTCCCGCCCATGGCCGCGAGCTCCAGCGCCGTCTTCAAATATCTTGTCATCGGAGCGCCTTCCGAAACGATAGCGATCTCGGAGATCAACTACCACGACCTCCACAACGCTTTCGGAAAGCAGGAGTAC
>JAFYHD010000115.1 GCA_017539325.1 bacterium
AAAAGGCTTCCCTTGCGGGAAGCCTTTTTTATCGAGCCGAACCCGCGGTCATCGGATTTATCTTGCTAATCGCTCTGGCTTTACAAAGAAAAGCGAAATGAGGCCGCATAAAAAAAGACTTCCCTCACGGGAAGTCTTTTTTTTGGGGGTGCCCCTTGATTTTGTATAATTGTTCTGATAAAATGTTACCGATTCAAAATTAAAATGTATATTTGATTTTGGAGGCCGTCACTTTTTTCAAGTTTGGCATCAAATATATTCCCCCCCATGTCTCGGTTGGACTTTCTCTACTTATCTCAGTGCATCCTTAAACCGGGACAAATCCCCCCGACAGGAGGCGAAAGCCTCCTGTCTCTTTTTTTAAGCCGGAAGCTTAATAGTTTTCCGCTCTGAGCTTGAAGTAAGACTGCGGATGCGCGCAGACCGGGCAGACTTCCGGAGCCTTCTTGCCGAAATGCAGATGACCGCAGTTGGCGCATTCCCAGACCATGTCGCCGTCCTTGGAGAAGACCAAGCCGTCTTTAACGTTGGTCAAGAGCTTGCGATAGCGTTCCTCGTGGGCTTTCTCAACGGCCGCGACGCCGTCGAAGAGCTTGGCGATGGCTTCGAAGCCCACTTCCCTCGCTTCCTTGGCGAAAGTGGCGTACATGTCGGTCCACTCGAAGTTTTCGCCGTCCGCGGCGGCTTCAAGGTTCTCGGCCGTGGAGCCGATGCCGCCGTTCAGGAGCTTAAACCAGAGCTTGGCGTGCTCTTTTTCGTTCTCGGCGGTTTCGAGGAAGATCTTGGCGATCTGTTCATAGCCGTCCTTTTTCGCTTTGGAGGCGAAATAGGTGTACTTGTTGCGGGCCTGGGATTCGCCCGCGAAAGCGGTCTGAAGATTGGCTTCAGTTTTGGTGCCTTTGAGGTTCATAATTTCTCCTTTTTAAGTTTTAGGTAGTAGGTAAAAATATCTTAGGCTTCCACAAGCTCGAAATCCGCCGCGCCGTGCTTGCACAGCGGGCAGATGAAGTCGGGAGGCAGATTCTCGCCCTCGTAAACGTAGCCGCAGATCTTGCAGCGCCAGACTTTTTTCGAGCCCTTCGGCTGCTCCGGTTTCGGCTTGACGTTCGCGTGATAATAAGCGTAGCTCATAGGATCGTTCTCGGAGAGATTTCCGCTCTCCTCGACCAAACCTATGAACAAAAGATGCGTTCCCAGGTCGATGACTTGTTTTACGCTGCAGCTTACGTAGGCGCAGACGTTCTTTTTCAGGTAGACTACGCCGTTTTTCGCCCTTGCTGTCTCGATGCCCTCAAACTTGTCGACGTCCTTGCTGCTCTGGAAGCCGAAATTCTTGATCAGGTCGAAATTGGCCGTCACATCAAGCATGCTGACGGTAAAGACGCCGCTCTTCTCGATCGATCCGGCGGTGTAGTTCATTTTGTTGACCGTAAGAGAGATCATGGTCGGCGTGACGGTCACTTGGCAGGCGGTGTTGACAATACAGCCGACGTCGCGGCCGGATCCGTCTTTCGTCGCGGCCACGAAGAGTCCGTAGGTTATCTTGGCAAGGGGGTCTAACGGCATAAGCACCTCAATTTTTAGCCTGGCACTTCGGGCAGGTGAAATAGACTTTCAGTTCGTAACCGTCCACGCGCGTGGCCAGCTTCGCCTCTAAGGCCTCTTTGCTCTGGAGGGGCGGTACGTCATAGACCTTGCCGCAAACGGTGCAGACAAGGTGGTCGTGGGGCTCCACAAAGCCATCGTAGCGGTCGGGAGCGTCCTCCATAGGTATCCTACGGACCTTTTTCTCGTCGCAGAGCGCCTTGAGGTTGCGGTAGACTGTACCCAGAGCCAGAGCCGGCATTCTCTGCCTGGCTCTCAAAAGGATCTCGTCAGCGGTCGGATGGAACCTCTGGGCGCGCAATACTCCAAGTATGACTTCTTTCTGTCTGCTCATAAAAAAGTAGGAATGATTATCACTTTCATTATAAGCTATGACAGGAATAAAGTCAAGGCTTCGCCCCCTATTTGGTGAAGATCTCGACCTCCGCCACGTGGCCGGCCGGATTGTCCGTGTTCTTGTCGATCCTGATCATGACGTAGCGGGCCTTGACCGGCTCCACGGTGATCTCGTCGCCGTCCTTGACAGCTAAGCAGTCGTCCTTGCCGCCGATCTCAGTCCAGGAGTGCAGGTCAGGCGAAACCAGGTAGCGGTAGCTGTAGCGGCGCTGGCCGTCGTGGAAGAAATAGGCGTGCAGCCTGAAGAATTCCGTCTCCTCGCCGAGGTCGATTATCGCCCACTGCGGATGAGGCGCGCCGCCGCTCCACATGGAGGTGGCGCAGTCCGTGTCGCCGTCGACCAGCTGCGATTCCGTCGGGTTTTCCGAAGGCGAGGTGAAGACCGGACAGTTGTAGGCGAGGTTGCCGACCTTGCCGGGCATCCTCGGGATGCCCTGGTGCCAGCAGTCTCTCTCCCCTAGCAGCGTGCATTCGTAGATGCGGTTGACTTTGCCCTCGAAAGTGACTCTTACTTTCTTGATCTGCGTCTGCTTGAAAGTGCAGACGAAAAGTTTTCCGTGGATGGGAAGCTCGGGCGCGGCGGAATCGCCCACCAGCATTTCCTCGCCGTCCGCCTTGGTGACGTATATCTTGGCTTTGGCTTCGGCGATGTTGTTGCCGAAGAGCTTCACGCAGTAGGCCTGCGTCGGTTCGTCAAGATTGCATTCGAACCAGGGCTCCTTGTCATCGGAAGCGGGACGCCAGAACTTCGGCGTGTTGTCGTTGGCGATGCCGTCGTTGATGGCCCTATAGTCGCATTTTTCATCCGTAGAGGAAGCGAGTATCGGCAGGAAGGTCATCAAGCCTTCCAGGCTCTTCAGCTGCTGGTCCCTGATCTGGCGCTCATCGAAATTCTGGAGGCTCTTTTCCGGGAAGCATTCCCAGAGCGGCGTGAAGGCGTTTTCCTTTCTCCAGCTGTCGAAGTGTTTGGCGTATTCCTTTATGAAGCGCTTGACGGTCGTGTTGTAAGTCTCGACAGGCTTGGGAGAACGCTTGAAATCCATCACTACCTCGCGGGCGGAAAGCGGGATCTCGACATAGTTGTCAGACCCTATGGCGGCGGGCTTCCCGTCAACGGAAACGCTGGCCCTCAGGGCGAAGTACGGGACCTTGATGAAAACTTTCCTCGGCTTGCCCCAGACGCCGCCCTCCTGGTCGATCTTGAGGTCGACCTTCAGTCCTTCGGGGGTTCCCTTGGCGACAAGGTCGACGTTGCCGAACTGCGTGTTGAAGCGCCTGGCCACGATCTCTTTTCCCGGCAGCGTCCAGGCGGGCGCCACGGCGGACATTAGGTAAAGGTTGCTGACTTCGTCTTCCCTGACCAGCATGTTGCGGATAAGCGAAACGTACTTCACGTGTCCCCAGCCGTGAGGCGTGAAGTTCCCGCCGAAGTCGCGGTTGCTCCAGGGGTCTAAGCAGAATTCAAAGAAGGCGTGAGTCGAGGAGGTGTGCAAAAGGACGCCGTAGAGGTCCTTGATCACGTTCTCGTCGCGGCCGAGGTAAAGGTCGGCCATGGAGGCTTTCATCGTGTTGTAGTGATGAAGGCAGTTGCAGCCAAGCGCGTTGAACATGATGAGCCCTTCGTCGCTCCAGTCGACTTCCCTTATGTAGTCGATAGTTTTCTTGACGCGCTCGTCATGGCTTCCCATGACGAACGTCGGATAGCTCGCCTCCATGTTGCCCCAGTGCGCGCCGCTCTTTCCGGTGTCGATGCCGGGAGGAATGAAGCCGTTGGTCGCGATGGCAACGTTGACATGGTACATCATGTTGGAGATGAAATTGTCGGCGTAGGCGCGGTACTTTTTCGATTCCTCTTCCTGTCCCAGCTCCTTGGCGCAGGAGGCCATCATCTCAAAGGCTTTGGCGTTGTAGAAATTGTGCGCCGTGTAGTGGCCGGTGATGCCCTCGTTGTCGTAGGGGCCCATGGCCGGCATCAATTTCAGAGGATCGTTTTCTATGATGTTCGTGACGTAGTTGAAGTTCTTGACGAGGCGCGGCCACATCCTGTCGAGGTAATCCCTGTCCTTCGTCTTGTAGTACCACATGAGAATGGCGTAGGGGCCGATGTTTTCCTGGTCGTTGAAGAAGCGGCCGTCGTCGTGCTGCGTCTTCTCGTAATAGGTGGCGACCTTTTTGCCTTCCTCGGGGAAGCCCGCGAAGAGCCAGGACCAGCTGAAATACATGGAGTCCCTGGGGAAGAAGCCGGTGTACTGCATTTCGTTGACGCCCTGGGAATAGTAGCCGTTGCCCTCGTCGTCACGGGCTATGGCCATGTTGATAAGGCTGGTCCAGAAAGTGGCCTGGACTTTTTCCTCGGGGATCTTGAGGTCAACGGCCCTGAGAAGCAGCTGGTCCCAGTCTTCCTTGACTTCCCTTAATTTCCGATCGAAGGCTTCCGGATCCTTCATGAGGTTCAGCATGGTGCCGACCGCCGCCCAGTTCGTGGGAGCGTTGGGCATAAGGAAGACGAGGCTCTTGCTCTCGCCCGGCTTGAGGTCTACGGAATAGTCGGCGATGCAGACCGGAGTGGTCTCGGTCACGGCGTACTGCGAGCCTTTGAACGTTCCCTCGTAGGGATGGTCTATGGTGGCGGAGATCTTTCTGGAAGGATCCTGCGGATAAACGGCCAGGATCTCGTCGTTGCGCAGAACGGCGTCGCCTCTCAGCTCGTAAGTCGATTCGCGCTGGAACGCGTAGTTTCTGCTGGCTTCTATGCGCGGCGTCACGCCTTTGTGGCGCAAGCCGGTTGCGATATACGCGACGCCGTCGCTGGTGGAGACGTTCTCCATCGTCACTTTCGTGAAGGCGTACAGCGGGCTTCTCGGGACTCCGCGCTCAATATTGAAGGCGAACATCTTGAAGGAGTACTTTATCCCCATCTTCTCCATCGAATAGTTGACGATGGGATAGATGTTGTCTTCCAAATAGCGGTTGCGGTTCTGGACGAGATCGAGCTTCGGGCCGTACATGAACATCAGTTCCGCCGCCCTGTTGTAAAGGTACCCTTCCGCCGTGACCATGAAGCCTTTGGGAGAGTCCATGGTGCCCAGCTGGTCCGTGGGCCTGCTGTAATAGCAGAAAGGTTTCTCGATGTCGATCTCGGGCGAGACCATCGGGTGAGCGAGGGCAAAGGAGGCCGTAAGCAAGGCAAGGGCTGCGAGTATTGAAGCGGATCTCATTTCGTTTCCATTAACGGGAATGTTACATTAAAATAAAATTAGTGGTTATTATATCAAAAAGTGGTATCACGTTCAAGGAATTTTTTGGCGTCTTTAAACAAAAAAAGGCCCTCCCGAAGGAGGGCCTGAAAATATTCGCTCAATACACTTCGATCTCGGCGGCGTGGCCGCCTTCGTTGACCGTGTTCTTCTCGATGACGAGCATGACGTAGCGGGCGCTCTCCTTTGCGAAATTGGTATCGCCGCCTTCCTTGCAGTAGTTGCTGCAGAGGTCGTCCATTCTCCCGACTTCCTTCCAGTCGGAGAGATCTTTCGAGATCCAGCAGGAGTAGCCGTAGTGGCGGTGGTCGTGGGAGTAGAGGTAGGTCTTGATCTTGGAGATCTCCTCAGCCTTGCCGAGGTCTATTATGGCCCACTGCGGATGCGGCGGCGCGCCGCTCCAGTAGTTGGGCTCGCTCGTTGTCTCGCCGTCCACCAGGAAGGTCCCGACGTAGCCTTTTTCGTGCGGAGAGGTGAATACCGGGCGCCCGTAGGCCAAGTTTCCGCCCTTCTTGTCCCCTCTCAGGCCGCCTCTTTGCCAAATGTCGGAGGGAGAAAGCAGCTGGCATTCCGAAACGGTGAAGCCGCCGCCCTCGAAAACGACCTTGACCTTTTTCACCATGGTGTCCGGGAAGAGGCAGACGTAGAGGTCGCTCCTCACGGGGATGGCGGTCTTTTCGGTGGATCCGACCAAAACTTCCTCGTCGTCCTCGTTCACGACGAAAACCTTCACGGCGGGCTTGTCAAGGCCGCGGCCGAAGATCCTCACGCAGCCGGCCAGAGCCGCCGATTTCAGTTCGCACTCGATGCTGGAAGTTTCCTCGCCGGGCGCCGGACGCCAGGCCCTAGCCTGGTTGGCGTCGGTGATGCCGTCGTTGACGGTCTTAGGTTCGGTGCCGTTGGCGCTGGAGGAGGCGGTGACGGGCTGGAAGGTCATGATGCCTTCCTTTTCTTTCATAGAGGCGTTCTTCTGCTGGCGTCTGGGCATCTTCTCCAATTCCTTTTCCGGGAAGCATTCCCAATTCGCTTCCGTCAGGTGCTCTTTCTTCCATTCGGCGAAGCGCCTGGCGTATTCCTTGATGTACCAATCGACTGTGCTCGCGTAATCCTGGTACGGCCCTTCCGGACGATCGAAGGTCAGAACCACTTCCTTCACGTCAAGGGGCACTTCCACCTGTCCGTCGGCGATCTCGGCGGGTCTGCCATCCACCGTTGCCTTGGCGTTCAAGGCGTAATACGGAACCTTGACGAAAACATTATTGGGCTTGCCCCAAACGCCGCCGTTCTGCTCGATGGCAATGTTTATCTTCATGCCTTCCTCGGTGCCCTTGACGACAAGGTCGACGTTGCCGAAGAGCGTCAGGAAGCGCTTGGCTGTGATCTCCTTTCCGGGCAGCGTCCAGGTGGGCGCGGTGGCGGAGAGAAGGAAGAGATTGGTGTTCTCGTCTTCCCTGACCATCATGCTCCTAACGAGTGAGAGGTACTTCACGGCGCCCCAGCCGTGGGGAGTGACGTTGTGCAGGAAGTCCCTGTTCTGCCAGGGATTCAGGCAGAACTCAAAGAGCGCGTGGGTTGAGGAAGTGTGCAGGAGAACTCCGTAAAGGTCTTTGACGACGTTCTCGTCGCGGCCCATGTAAAGGTCCGCCATAGAAGCCTTCATGGTGTTGTAGTGGTGCAGGCAGTCCCAGCCAAGGGCGCGGAACATGATGAGCCCTTCGTCGCTCCAGTCGTTCTTCCTTATGTGGTCGATGGTCTTTCTGACGCGCTCGTCTTTTGATCCGAAAATGAAGGTCGGATAACTCGTCTCCATGTTGCCCCAGTGCGCGCCGTTCGTCCCGGTGTCGATGCCCGGCGTGATGTAGCCGTATTGGTCGACCAAGCCGTTGAGTCGGCCGACGAGGTTGGAGTAGAAGTTCTCGTAGTAAGCGAGGTAATTTTTCGAATCCTCTTCCAAGCCGAGGTCTTTCGCGGCGGAAGAAAGGTATCTGAAAGCTTTGGCGTTGTAAAAATTGTGGGCGGTGTAGTGGCCGGTGATGCCCTCGTTGTCGTAGGGGCCCATCTTCGGCATAAGCTTCAAGGGATCATTGGCGATGATGTTGGTCGTGTAGGTATAGTTCTTCATCAGAACAGGCCACATCTCCTTGAGATAATCCAGATCCTTGGTCTTCTGGTACCACATAAGGATGGCGTAAGAGCAGATGTTCTCCTGGTCGATGTAGAAGCTGCCGTTCTCCAGCTGATAGCGCTTGTACTGATCGACGACTTTTCTCCCCTCGTCCGGCATGCCGGCGTAGTACCAGGCCCAGGTGAAGTACATCATGTCGCGGGGCACGAACATGTAGTACTGCATTTCGTTGACGCCCTGGTAATATGTGCCGTCGCCCTGGTCGTCCCTTGAAATGGCCATGTTCATGAGGCTGGTGTAGAAAGCGTTCTCCACTTTCTTCTCCGGTAGCCTCAGTTCAACGGCCTTATTCAGCAGCTTGTCCCAGTCTTCCTTGGCTTCCGCGAGCTTTTTGTCGAAGACCGCGGGATCGAGGTAGGCTTCCAGTTCGCTGATCTCGTCAGGGGAAGTCGGCATATTGGGATAGAGTATTACCACGCTCTTGCTCTCTTTGGGAGCAAGGCTGATCTCATAGCGGGCGGGACACCAAGGGGTGGTCTCCAGGACCGCCTCCTCGTAGCCGCGGAAAGCGCCTTTGTAGATAGTGTCGATGGTGGCGGTGACGTGTCTTTCGGGAACATCCTGGTAGAGCGCGATCACTTCGTCGTCCCTAAGCGCGGCGTTGCCCCTGAACTCGTAGAGGGAGCCTCTGCTGAAAGGATAAGCGGAGTTAATGTCTATACGCCTGGTCGAACCTTTGTAGCGCGTGCCGACGCCGAAATAAGCCGTGTTGTCGCTGTCGGTAACGTTCTCCATAGTCACTTTGACGAAGCAGTAGAGCGGGCTTCTGGGGACGCCGCGTTCTTTCGTGAAGGCGAACATCTTGAAAGTGTATTTCACGCCAAGCTTCGTCAGATCATAGCTCATGATGGGATACTTGTCGTCCTCGAAAACTCTGTTGCGGTTGTGCGTCGGCAAGTACTCCGGCCCGTACATGAACATCAGTTCCGAAGACCTGTTGTAGAGGTAGCCTTCCGCGGTCACCATGAAGGCGTACGGCGCGTCCCAGACGCCCAGCTGGTCGGTCGGGCGGCTGTAGTAGCAGAAGGGCTTGGCCTCGTCTATTTCGGGCGACGCCATGGGGAAAACGGGGACGGCCAGGGACGGAACGGAAGCAAGCAGGAGCGCTAAAACGAGCGGATATTTTTTCATTAGTCCTTAAGGTTTATTTTGTTGCTTGTAATTTTTCTTTGGCGGCGTTCATGACCATCTCGACTGTCACGGCTTTCATGCAGCGATGGTCGCTTTCGCAGACTCTCCGGCAGCGCTTATGGCAGTCGTGCTCTCCCCTCAGAAGAACGTTGTTGGAGCCTATGGGCGCAGTCCTCAGCCAGTTGGTGGGCCCGAAGATTGCGACGACGGGAGTTTTCACGACGGCGCCGAGGTGCATGGTGCCGGTGTCGTTTGTAATGAGGAGTGTTGCCTTTTCCAAAAGAGCCGCCAGTTCAAAGAGCGTCGTCTGGCCGGAAAGGTCATGGCACCAGGAAGCGGCGCCCTCATCCCTTCCGCCGATCTTTTCAGCCACGTCGCGACAGACCGCTGCGTCGGACTTTCCGCCGACCAAATAGCAGTCAGCTCCCGTTTCCTTGCGAAGTTTCAGGGCAGTTTCGGCGTAGTTTTCCGGCAGCCAGCATTTGGCAGTGCCGTAGCTGGCGCCCGGGCAGAGGACAAAATAATTTTCCCTCAACCTGGCGGCGTATTCCTTCGCTTCCTCGGGAATCTTGATATCAGCATCCAGGGTGTGGTCGACCGTATGGTGCACCAGTTTCTCGACGAGATAAAGCTGGCAGTGCGGCTGCTGCTCGCCGTCCAGGTGATGCGGGAAAGGCACCTTGCGGTTCAATAGCATGCCCCGCATATAGGTGGCCCAGCCCATCCTTCTTCTTATGCGCGCCAAATATGGCACGAGCGCGGCGTCGAAGGAATTGGGAATGATGAGGCAAAGGTCGAAGTTCATTTTCTTCAATTCTTTCCCCAGGTCCCAGCGGTCGTCAAGTCCCATTATCCCTTTCCTTATCTCGAAGGGAATGACTTCGTCAACGTAAGGGCACATCTTCCAGAGATCGGCGACCGACTTCTTGGCCAGAACGGAAATATGGGCGTTGGGGCGGAACCTTCTAAGCTCCCTCATGGCCGGCATCGCGAGCACGCAGTCGCTGAGCCAGTTCGGAGACCTAACGAGGAGTTTATAGGGAGAGAAATCCGCCATTATTTCTCCTTGATCTCAGGATGGAGTTTCGTGTAGCTCCTGCGCCACTTGCGGTGGGCCCAGAGGTAGTATTCCGGCGCTCTTCTTACTTCCCGCTCAAGGCAGGACATCGCTCTCTGCGTCGCTTCCCTGATGTCTTTTTCGGCGTCGTCCGTTTCCGCTACAAAGAAGGGTTCGTAAATGTAAGCCTGGAAATGGTGATTGGGCAGTTCCCGGCAGAAGGCCGGAACGATCGGGCAGTGCGTCATCCTGGCCAGGGCCGCCGCGGCGTTAGTCGTGGAGCAGACTCTGCCCATAAAGATGGTAGGCACGCCGCCTTTGCCGGCGTACTGGTCGGCCACGAGGCCGACTTCGCCTCCCCTTCTCAAAGTTTTGATCAAGGGGCGGATCGCTTCCTTCTTGTTGACGAGCTTAAGGCCCACCGCCTCCCTTTTCCTGGCGATGTCCCTGTAGACAAGCTTGTTCCTGAAAGGCCTGCCCACCGCGGTGAAATCGCCGCCCAAAAGCGTGCTGGTCCAGCTCTGGCTTTCCCAGTTGCCGTAATGCGCCGTGAAGTAAACTATCCCGCCCGGCCCCATCGTGTGCGCCTTGGCGACTCTGTCGTAGTGCATGGACTCGAAGCCGCTGGGCACGCGCTTAAGCAGGCGCGGCATGATAAGGACGCCGACGGCCACGCGCGCAAGGTTCCTGAAGCTGGCCTTGGCGATGCTCCTCACTTCCTTGTCGCTCTTCTCCGGGAAAGCGTGCCTTATGTTGTCTATCGCAATGGCGCGCTTTTTCAAGCCGAGATAATAGCTGGCGTTGCCAAAAAAGTCAGCCATCTTATAGCAGGAGTCAATGCTCATTTTCGAGCAAAGATATTTCAGGAAGAGATAGACCGAGTATCCGATAAGCCCGACGACGTAGGCCGTCTCGATAATGACTATGATCCAGCCGAGGACGCCGGTGGCCACGAACTTTTCGCCTAAGAGCCACTGCATACCCGTCGCGGCGGCGGCTTCCTTGTCATACGGCCAGATGCGGCCGGTAATTTTGATGGTGAAGACCCAGCCGAAGTGGGTGGCGATGGCCGGCCACAAGCATCCTGTCTTCATGGTGAGGCCGCAGAGCATGAGAGAGCAGATGAAAAGCCCTATGAAGCCAGGTATGATCACCTGCCAATCGCAAAGAGGCTTCATGAAGAGCGCCATGTGATAGAATCCCGCCAGCGGGTCGGTGCCAACGAAATTGGCCTGGGCGACCTTGATGCTCTTCAGAAAATGATCGAGGCTGAAGATGTGCAATGAAGCGAAGATCAACGATGTGAACAAGGCGGAGTATATGCTCCTGAAACGCGTCTTGAAAGACGAGAACAAAAGTCCGCGGAAGATCGTCTCCTCCATCAAGGCCACGACAAAGGAGGAAAGAAGCGCGACGGCGCCCTTGGAAAGAATGTAGCTCCAAGACCTCGCTTGGTAATGCCTGAAGCCCGCGAAATACTGGATGACGGTCATCAGGGCGATCGTTAGGATGGCAACAAGGAACCAGCTTCCGAACTCGTTCTTGATATGCTGGCGCTTGTAATAGATCTTGTACGGTATCTCTATTCCCAGCTTCTTCCAGAAAGCGAGGAAAACCAGGACCTCGGAAACAAGGAAGACCCTGTTGAAGATCTTGCGGAAAATATAATCCTTGGTAATGTCCAGCTGGCTCGTCACCCTGAAGACCCAGGGTGCCGCGACCATCGCGATAAGAAGGCCGAGGAGCGCCAGAAGGGCGACCAGTTTTATGTTAACTTTTTTCTCTGCCATTACTTCTCAGCTTTCTCTTCCTTTTCCTTCTCCGCTTTCTCTTCCTTCAGTTCGTCGATGCGTTTTCCTAGCTCGACTTCGGAAGCGGTGTTGAAGCCTTCCATAACGTAGCGGACTACGCCGGCCTTGTCGATTATGAAGGTCTTGGGAATGTTGTCGATGTCGTAAGTCTTGACCAGGGAGCGGTCGGGGTCGGAGTAGATGATGGTGTCCAAGCCTCTCTGGAAAGCCAGCAAAGTTTTCATGTCCTGCTGGTCGGAGACGTTGACGAACTGCACGCCCGTCCCGGCGTATTTGGAATGCAGCTTGTCGATCACGGCCATGTATTCGCGGCAAAGCTGGCTCCAGCTCGCGAAGAAGGTAAGAACGATGACGCCCTTGGCGCCGGGCTTGATTATCTTGTCTTTGCCGGAAAGGTAGTTGACCTTGATGTCGGGCGCCTTCTTGCCCAGCAGCGCGTGCCTGACGTACATGCTGGGCAGCTCCTGCAGGATGTCGAGGTTCGACAAAAACACTCCCTGCGGCGGCGTGTAATAAAAAAGCTTGTTGTCGACATAGGTGTTGACGAGAGCGCGCTTCAGGGTCATCATCGAAAGCAGGTTCCCGTAAAGGTTGTAGCGCTTGAACTCTTTTATTATGCCGTCGTTGCTGATCTTCATGCTGACTCTATCCGGGACAAAGTTGGAAAAGCCCTGGGGGCCCATGGCAGAAGCCTGTTTCGCTATGCCTTTCAGCATGTCGGAGTCGTGCCTGATATTTCCCTCGAACTCCCAGCCGTCGGACGCTTTCTTCACCTTCGTGAAAATGTAGTTGTAGCGCAGCCCTTCGTAGGAGTTGGTCTTCGCCGGGGTGATCAAAAACGGTGTCGCGCGCTCCATGAAGGACAGGAAGATGTCGCCCATAGACGCGAGCGTCCAGAAAGAAACCGCGACGGTTTTGCCGCTTGGGGAAATGGAAACTTCCCAGCCGTTGGTGCCGTTCGAGACCGTCAGTTCGTGCGAGCGGGTTATGCCGTCCATGGCGTGCGTCCACACTTCACTGCGGAAGCGGTAAGGCGGCTCCTGGATGATGCTGCCGGACTGAAAGACGTCGCCCTGCATGGAGTGGACCATCGACGTGTAGGCAAGGTCAAGGCACTCAAGCGAAGCCAGTCTCTCTGAGATCTCATAAAAAGCCTTCGCCACCGGCTCCTTTTCCCCGAAGAGGTTGGAGCTTTCATTTTGGGCGGCGAAAAGTGCGGAGGCGCATACAAAAACTAAAAACAATATTCTCATGCTCATTCTTCCATAAAGGGCGAAGCGTATCTGATACGCCAGGAGGTTTCCGGCAGCTTTATTTCAGGCTTCAATCCGCCGAAAGTTGAAAAGGCTTTCTTCAGCATGTCGACCACTCCTTCCTCATCCTCGTACTCGACGAGCTCGTAATCGACAAGGCCGAGTTCCTTGAAAGTTTCCTTCACTTCGTCCATGTAGCCGATCTTATCGGTCAGGCCGTTTTCCAGCGACTGCTTGGCGGTGTAGATCCTGCCGTCGGCAAGCTCCCTAACCTTTTCCACGGGCATGCGGCGCCCCTCGGCGATAACGTTGACGAACTGGTCGTACAGTTCGTTTATGGTCGCCTGCACGACGTTGGAGACGGATTCCGAGACGCCCTTCATGGGATTGAGCATGTCTTTCATTGGTCCGGAGGTGAAGCTCACGCTCTTCACGCCGAGCTTTTCCGCGGCTTCCTGGAAATTTACGCCCTGCATCATGACGCCGATGGAGCCGGTTATCGTCGTCGGGGTGATGACGATCTTGTCGGCGTGCGCGGAGACGTAGTAGCCGCCGGAGGCGGCCACGCCCCGCATATAGGAGACAACGCAGCGGTTGGTGGAAGAGGAACGGAACTTTTTCACTTCCTGGTCGATGAAGTCGCAGGCGGTAATTTCGCCGCCCGGGCTGTCCACCACCAAAAGCAAGCCTTTGACGTCCTTGTCTTCCCTGGCGTGCCTGATGTCGTCTATGATGACGTCGGCCGTGCCTTCGTTCTTGCCCCAGAAGGAGCTTTTGTTCTCGCTGAAAGAAATGGCGCCTTTAACTTCGATCTTGACGACCTTGTTCTTGGAAGTGTCGGAAGTTACGATCTCCTCTTCCCCGCAGGTTACCTCAAAGCGGCCCAAGAACCTGTCTATGGTGGACGAGAGGGCCAGGAACGAGAGCGCGAGGACAACAAGTCCAACGCAGATTATGAAGGCTCCCAGCAGCCCCGAGCAGCCGCAGCCGCTGCTGAAGCGGCCGCGAGGGCTGGGGCTCGAAGGAGCGTCGGGAATGTTGTACTGATCCATTATTTACTGACGAGTTCGTAGGTTTCCAAAGCGATCATGAGCTCTTCGTTGGTCGGGATGACCCAGACGGGGATCTTGGAAGAAGGCGCGGACACGCATCCCGCAAAGCCTCTTTCCCTGTTCTTCTCACCCAGTTCGAGCCCGAGCCCGGCGAGGTTGCCGCAGACCCATTCCCTCATCTCCGCGGAATTCTCGCCGATGCCGGCCGTGAAGACGATGGCGTCGGTCTTGGGAAGCAGCGAAACGTAGGAGCCCACGTACTTGGCGATGGAGTAAGCCGTCATCTCCAGAACGAGCTTGGCCTGCGCGTTGCCTCCTTCGGCGGCGCCTTCCACGTCGCGCATGTCGCTGGAGACTTCGGAAACGCCCAAGAATCCGCTTTGCTTGTTCAATATCTTGTTGACTTCCGCCGGGGCGATGCCGAGGTTCTCGATCATGTAGAGGACGATGGCGGGGTCGATGTCGCCGCTTCTGGTGCCCATAACGACGCCGGCCAGGGGCGTAAGGCCCATGGAGGTGTCGACGCACTTGCCGCCCTTGACGCAGGTGATGGAGGAGCCGTTGCCAAGGTGGCAGACGACGATGTTCACCTCGTCCAGCGGTTTGCCGCTCATCTCAGCGTAGGCTCTGGTCACGAACTTGTGGCTCGTGCCGTGGAAGCCGTAGCGCCTGATGCCGTTTTCCTTGTAGAACTTGTAAGGCAGGGCGTACTGGAAGGCCTTGGGCGGCATGGTCTGATGGAAAGCCGTGTCGAAGACCGCGACGTTGGGCACGCCCGGGGCGGCTTTCTGGCAAGCCACGATGCCGGCCATGTTGGCGGGGTTGTGCAAGGGAGCGAGTTTGCCGCATTCCTCGATGCACTTCAAAACCGAGTCGTCGATGACCGCGGAGGAGAAGAATTTCTCGCCGCCATGGACCACTCTGTGGCCGAAGGCGTCGATCTTCTGCCCTTCTTTCAGGACGTCTTTCTTGAGAGCTTCTATTACGTAGGAGACCGCTTCCGTATGGTCGGAGGCTTTGATGGGCGAAGACGGAAGCTTCGTTTCGCCATACGACATCTTGAACATGGCGTCGCCGCCCAAACCGATCCTTTCCACCAGGCCTTTGGCGGCCACGGTGCGTTCGGGAAGCGAGATAAGCTGGAATTTAAGACTGGAACTGCCGCAGTTGATGACAAGAATAAACATTTTCGCTCCTTAGAATTTTTTCCATTCGTAAGTTTTGCCGTTGCTGACTTCCACCCAGATGCCTTTGGCCTTGGCGGCGTAGACGGCGGCGTAAGTCTTCTGGATCTCGGCGACCGTGCTATTCTGGTTTTTGGCTTCCTCTTCGTAGAAAGCCTTTCTGGCGGCGTTCAGCTTCTTGACGGCTTCCTGGACGGCGGCGGCGACCTTAGGATCGCATTTTTCGGGTTTGCCGACGTAAGTGACGTATCCGTCCTTGTTCTCGCCAACGTAGCCGGTCTTCATGTATTTGGTATAAGTCTCGCCGAAGAGCTTCTTCATTTCCTGATAAGCCTGGGACTTTTGCTCGGCGGCTTCGCAGCTGGAGATGGAGAGGGCGGCGACCATGCGTTCCATCACTCTCACGAAAGCGGAATCCGGCTCCGGTTCCGGCTCGTCGTCCAAGCCGGCGTAGAGGTCGTCGACCACTTCCTCGGCGTGCTGATAGATGTGGATGTTGATCTCGGCGTTGATGGCGATGGGTTTCTCCGCATCACCGGTGATCTTGACTTCCGGGGTGCAGGCCAAAAGGACCGCTAAGCTAATGGCGGCGCAAACGAAGATGGCGAGGTTTTTCATAATGTTTCCTTGGTTTAAGTTTAAGTTATCTATTAATTTTACCAAAAAAGGAAGGAGTTTTTGGGCCCGTCCTAAACCGCACAGCGGAAAACACTTTAAAAAATGCCCCAAAAAAACATGCCGTTTTAATATAATGATATAAAACCGAATAATAACCAACCGGAGAAACACATGAAACGTTTATTCCTTCTCCTCGCGGCAGCCGCTTCCGTAGCTGCCATGAGTCTCATGGCCGATGAGGAAGTCATCTGGTCCGAGGATTTCAGCACCTTTGCCGCCGGCGACCTTATGTCCGCCCACAGCAACGAATGGGCCACCACGGGTCCCCATTACATCGTCGACGACAACGGCAACAAATGCGTCAGGTTCTACGCCCCCGACGGCGAAAGCTTAAAGGGCCTGAGCTTCATCAAGGTCCCCGACACCACCCCCTACTGCGGGCGCTACTACATCCGCTTCTCCTGCAAGCTGAAACTTTTCAAAGAATCCCAGGTCATGCACGGTTTCCGCACTCCTGAGGATTACTTCATGTTCGACATGATCAACAAGCACGGCGACGGCTACGGCGTCGACTGCGACCGTTCCTACGGGTCTCTGCTCTTCACCGACGGCCGCTTCCCGCACGACGAGTGGGCCGAATACAGCTTCCTTATGGAGATCACCCCGAGCGCCTATCGTCTTAAAAACATGGTGGTGAACGGCGTCACCAACGACTTCGACATAGCCGTTAAGACCAGCGGCAGCGGCTCAATCGGCAGCCGGCTCTTCTTCGGCGGCTGGGGCAACCCCGATTTCTATCTCGACGACTTCAAGCTGACCAAAGTTCTCAAGGAAGGCGAACCCGTCACTTCGGCCGTGGTCAACGGCAACCTGGACCTCGACACCGACGAGACCACCATCACCGTCGTCAACAAGGGCGGCGGCTCCTTCAACTACAAAGCCACCATCGCCGAGGGCTACGGCTTCGCTTCCCTTGAAAACGCGGAAGGCACCTGCGAAGGCTCCGCCACCGTCAAATTCAAAGTCGACCGCGACGCCATGGCCAGCCAGTACTACCACGTCCCCGTCACCGTTAACGGCGGCGAAGCCGGCTCCGTCACGGTCTACGTCGGCGTGGCCAGCGGCCTTGTGCTTATGAACTGCGACTTCGAATGCTACGAGGAAGGATTGCGACTCCCCGACCAGGACACCCTCTGGCAGAGCAACGGCCCGCACTATGTCATGACCGACGAAGGCAGCAAGTGCATGCGCTTCTACGCCGAGGAAGGACAGTCCCTCTACAACATCACCTACAACTCCATCCCGGACACCACGCCGTATACGACCAACTACTACGTGAAGTTCTCCTGCCGCATGAAAGTCATAGAGGAATCCCAGGTCATGCACGGCATCAGGAACTACTTCATGTTCGACGCCATCAACAAGCTCGGCAACGCCTACGTAGTGGACTGCCACCGCTTCTACGTCACCGAGATGAAACTGACCACGGGCTACTTCCCGAACGGCAAATGGACCGACTACAGCTTCGTTATGGACGTCACCCCGGGCTCCTACCGCCTGAGATCCATGACCATCAACGGCGTGACCGACGACTTCAACCTCCCCAAGGGTGAGGAATCCGGCCAGGGCTCCATCGGCAACGCCGTCTACTTCGGCGGCTGGGGCGCCCCCGACATCTACATCGACGACATCCAGATCGAGCTGGTCGAGAAAGAAGCCAAGCCGGAACTGGACGTTGAATTCAACGGCAACATCGGCCTCGAGGAGAACGAAGCCATCATCACCATCATTAACCGCGGCGGCGGCACGCTCAACTACAACGTGACCTTGGGCGACGACTACGCCTGGGCCAGTTTGGAAGGCGCGGAAGGCTCCTGCCAGGGCACCGCTGAAGTCAAGCTCGTCCTAAACCGCGAGGAAATGGGCGAGGAATACTACCGCGGCACCATCCATGTTGACGGCGGCGAAGCCGGAAGCGAGGACATCAATTTCGGCGTGGCCAGCGGGCACGTCCTCTACGGCAACGACTTTGAAATGTACACGGTCGGATTGCCCATAGTCGCCCAGGACGGCGCCTGGACGGGCAACGAAGCGAACCTTATCGAAACGGACACTTCCCAGTACCTCCGTCTGACGGAATACACCCTCAACATGTCGGTCCCCGACACCACTCCCTACGCCAACAAATACCTGCTCCGCTTCAACTGCCGCGCCAAAGCCAACAGCTTCGACGCCCAGATCTGCCACGGCTTCAAGAACGGCTTCATGATCGACGCCATCGACAAATTCGGCGACGGCCATTACGTCGTCGACCTCAACCGTATGAACGGCTCCTTCATGCAGCTGACCAGCGGCAGCTTCCCCCAGGGCGAATGGTGCGACTACGGCTTCCTTCTCGACCTCAGGACCGGCGTCGTCGCCATGAAGTCCATCTGGATCAACGGCGTGACCAACGACTTCGACCAGGCCGCCCAGAACCAGGACGGCATGAAGCTAGGCGACTTCAACATCTACGGCTGGGGCTTGCCCGATTTCTGCATCGACGACATGGAGATCACCCTTGTCGACCGCTCCGCCTACCCCGATCCCGTTTTGCCCTCCTGCGTCCCGGTCTCTTACCGCGACTCCTATGAGGCAACGGTCATCAACAACGGCGGCGGCTCCGCCAAGACGACCGTCACGGTCCTCGACTACACCGACTTCGTGACCGTCACCAAGCCCGCCGGCAATCTTGTCACCACCGAGAAACTGACCTTCAACGTCTCAAGGGAAGGCCTCCAGGACGGCTTCTTCTACGCCCGCTACCGCTACGCCTACGAAGGCATCGACAGCGAGATCACAGGCGCCGTGACAGGGCTTGTCTCGTTCGCGGTCGGCGGCTGGTACTACGGCACCGACTTCCAGCCCCCCTACTTCCGCGAAGGCTCCCTGAACGGGCAGTCCGGCTGGAGCAGCAGCGAGGAGATCGTTATAGAAAAGATCAACGGCGAATCCTGCCTTACCTTCACGGACAAATCCACCGCTTTCCTTGCCGCCTCCGTCCCGAACCAGGCCTCCTTCACCCTGCAGGGCCGCGTCCTTACGGAAACCACCGAAGAGAGCGCTTACATAAGGATCGGCACGATCGACAGCTGGGGATACCGTCCCATTTACCTGGTCAAGGACAACAACACCTCGACCATCAACATCTGCTACGTGAACGACGAAAACGAGCTGCAGCCCATGGTTCAGAAGCCCCTCTCCGAAGACTGGGTCGACTTTAGTTTCACCATGAACACCGACGTTAACGTCGCAATGATAACCGAAGCCTCGCTAGGCGATGAGACAAAGGAAGTCGAAATTCCGCTCGATCCCGAATACGACTGGACGGCCATCGACCAGTTCTCCTTCGCCGCCTACGCCTTTGACAACGACAGCTCCTTATCCCAGGCTGTCGCCGCCGACGGGGCTCAGACCGGATTGCACATCGCCAGGCTGATCATCCATGATCCCGCGGTGCCCGAACCGGCCATCGCTCTCTTCCTGCTCGCTCTGGGAGCCCTCTTCCTTAGACGCAAGTAAGCGAAAAAAGCGAACAACAAAAAAAGCGGCCCCAAACGGGGCCGCTTTTTTATTTTTGTCAGGCTTTCAATATTTCCCAGTAGCCTGTTTTGTTGGAGCCTATGCGCTTGATCTTCGCCTCCAAGGAAAGCTTATTAAGAGCTCTCTGCACAGTCCTGACCGTCTTCTTAATTTTCAATGACAACTGCATCCTGGTTTGCTTTGGATCGTCTCTTAAAAGCTTATAGACCTCGGCTTCCGTGGACGGTTTCTTAACCTTGACGCTTGTCAAAACGTCCCTGTAAAACAGGAAGGAAAAGCCTCCGTATTTAGAGGAGAAGTCTGTTCTTTTACCTTCCTTCTCACAGATCGCGTAAACCTTCCTGAAGCCGCTTCCAAAGGCCTCCACATCCTTACTCTTGTAAAGCGTTTGTAATATCACCCTGTTCCTGGGCATCGACTTCAGCTGCTTTTTGGCGAACATTTCCGGCGTGTATTTTTCCGGGAATTCGCCAGGGTTGTATATTTCTACCCTGGTGGGCGTAATGACTATCTCGTTTTCGCTTTCACCCCGGTAATCGGCGTGAGCGAAGGAATTCACGATTATTTCCCTCACGGCCTCCACAGGTATCTCCGGCACTTCGACCCTGGAGGTGTCCTTCCCCATGCGCACGCTCCAATTGATGTGTTCCTTGATGTAGGAAAAACCCTTTTCCATAAGGTTGTAAATATTATCCTCCAGCCGCTCCTTGTTTGAGAAAATTACTCTTAGATCTGTAACATATACAGCAACGTTTAAAGCTATTGGCTTCCTATTGGAAAAAAGATAGTATCCAGCTTTGGTTAATTTCTTTTCCCTGTATAACCCAAGATCTTCCAACAATAACTCTTCGTCATACACAGACATTTGATTCATGCGGCCACAAGATACCGCCCTAAAATAGAAAGCTTTTAGAGCATTGCCGTCAATTGCCTCAATGCCATATTCTGTTAGAGTATTTTCCCAATTGTCATTCATATTCTCACGCAAAAACATGTTTGGTTGATATTACTAGATTTCATCATGAAAAGCAAAAGAGTAGAATGCTATTAAATTTAATAGCATATTTATAGCGACATTTTATAGTGACATTATTCCCTAATTATGTCACTATAAAACCCAAATAAAAAAGCCCCGGCGTAAGCCGGGGCTTCTTAAATAAGCGCAAGCAAAACTTACTTCACGAGGATCGTCAGCCTGCGCACTTTGAATTTGGCAGCGTTGGCCTGGAAGGTGTAGTCCGGATTCTTGCCGGAATTGTTGCCGATGCCGATATCGCAGGTCACGCCCGGCGTGTTGAAATCGTTGTAGGCCATGACGGTCGACTGATTCGCGGCGTCGTGGATCTGCATTGATCCGTAGTGCCCGTCTTCCGGCAGCGGCTTATCGTTGAAGTCGTAGTCGTCGTTTGAGCCGCCGATGTCGGGGAATTTCGTAGTAGAGGTGTAGTTGCCTTCCCAGAACTCGATGAAGCCGCCCTCGGAATCCGTCACTTCCTTAACACCCGGAACGTTGGAACGCACCGTCAGGTTCCCCACTTTCTGCTGCACGACTACGTTGGTGTAAATGGGAACGCCCAACAAAGTGAGATCGATGACCGGCGTATCCATAATGGCGACGCCCCACATCACCTGGTCTCTCTTGTTCACCAGTTCCATAACGTAGGCCGCCTTCTTGGGAGCGGACGTAAGCGACCTAAGCTTGTTAACAGAGTAGTTCTCCTCCGTGAACTTTCCCTTGGCCGGCAGATCGGACTGCAGAACGACTTTGAAGCCCGCCAGTTCAGGAATCTTGAGAGCGTCGCCAAGCTTCGCCTCGTCCTTTAAGACCACGCCGTTGTCCACCTCAAATGGCGGGACCGGCAGTCCGGAGACGCCGCTGTAAAGCGAGCCGAAGAACGGCGCGGTCGCCAGATACCTTATGCTCCTGGGTTTCGGTACGTCAGCGGAAGCGACTATGAGCTTCTCCCCTTTCAGACGTCCGTGGTGACGGTCTTCTTCGTTCTTTACTTCCGCCGGGAAATACCTTCCATCGTCGCCGGCCACTTCGAAGCCTTTGGGCTTGGAGTTGTCGTCGGTGTAATAGTACCAGGTGTTGGTCTCCTGGAAGGTCAGGATAAACGCTCCGTCCTTGATCTCATAATCTGTAAGATAAGGCGCTTCTGAAACGATGCCCGGAAAGCCGTAAACATCCTTCAGAGCGTGCAGCGCCAGTCTGCGCGCCACCATCTCTTTCTTGTTGGGATGTATGTCGTGCATATTGCCCACGTCGCAGGTCGGAACGAAGGCCGCGTTCTTCTCCTCGCGGGCAAATTTGGCCTGCGCCAGCTCCAGTTCATAGAAGCTCTGCCAGTAGGGCGCCAGCTGCACGAAATACAGTTTGAAATCGGGATTCTTGAATTCCTTCGCCCAGCCGTCATAGAGAGCGTGCATCTTGTCGCAGTAGATCTCCGCTTCTCCAGCGTTATTGCAGCCCTGATACCAGATGAAGCCTCTTGAAGCGAAAGGCACGAAAGGCGCCACCATGCCGTTCCACAACACCGTCGGCTGCTGCATGTACCAGGAGATCACGCCTCTGGCCATGCTCGGATCCCACTTGTTGGTCACCGGGTACTCCGCGGTCTCACGAAGCTCCGGATGATTCTCATATCCCGACCTCGGCGTCCAGGCGTCGATGTTGGTGCCGCCCCAGCTGGCGTCTATCACGCCGATTGGCACGCGAAGGCTAGAAAACAGCTGCAGCGCGTAATAAAATCCCACCGCCGACAGCGACCTTTCATTTTTGTTCGCTTCTTTGTGCTTTTCGAATTCTTCCGGCGTAAACAGGTACCAGGTCGCCGGTATGAAAGACCTAGGATAAGCGTCATGTCCCCTGTTGACCTTTATGAAGCGCAAATAAGGGTTCCTCGTCATCGCCAAAACCAGCTTTCCCGCAGCGTCCCTGAACCGAGGATCTTGATCCCATACGGGGCATTCCATGTTGCTCTGCCCTGAAGCGAACCACACTTCGCCCACCAACACGTCTTCGACAGTTAAGGTGTCTCCGCCTTTCTCGCTGACCGTCATAGTCCGGCTTTCAAAGGAAGCCTCCATAGGCTCGAGCTGAACAGACCAGTCACCGTTCTCGTCCGCCTTCCCGGTGACCTTCTGCCCGGCGAACGACACAGTTACCTCACTTCCAGGCGTTGCCTTGCCCCACACCGGGACCGCGACTTCACGCTGCAAGACCGCGTGATTGCAGAAAGGCGTGGCCAGCTTAAGCTCAGCCAAACAAGGCACTGCCAGCAGCGCAACAAAGAACAACACAAAACATTTTTTCATACCAATTTCCTCTTGGGTGAAGTTTAAATAACCAACCATATTTTATCACTACTTCCCCCAAAATCCTATACCAAAATAAAACAGCTTCACCTTCAAAAAGTCTCGTGTTTTCAGTTATCTTCAGCAGCTTGCTGAAGATAACTTGCTTTTAGTTTATATTGCGCTATTATAATAAGTTAACTTAAACAGAGGTGCAAATTTAATTAATTTTTCAAACATTTTTGCTGTCGCTTTTGTATCGCACAACCATCAAAAAACGATTAAATTTTTTTAAAACCCTCACTAACAAATAAACAAATAAAGAAAAAGCCCAGCGAATGCCAGGCTTAATTATGAAGAAAAGAAGAACCAATTTTTTTATGAATTGTCGTGATTTGTATTCTCATGATCCGCATCATTACGAGTGATGTTTTCTTGAGATTGTTCCCTTTTTTTACAGCAAATTACTCCAACACTTTTTACTGCAAAATAAGTTGCAACGCTCATACCAAGAATAACACATATAGCATAGTTTAATCTCCCTCTTTTTGTGTAAAATGGGAAAACATATGTTGGGTAATATGATTCCTGTGATTTTCCCAAAGAAAAAGATTTTTGGGTGTGTGAATCATATATTGATTTTGCTTGCGTTACTCGAACCAAATAAATGCCAGGATTATTTGCAAGATTTATGCTAACAGTGCATAAAAACGAGCACAATACCGAGGTAATAACAACTGCCGAACAAATAATAAAGAGATTTTTTATTTTCATAGTTCCCCTCTCACATTATAATTAGTTATATTTTCATTATGGTTAAAAACAATTGATTTTATTGCTCATTTTCCTCATATAATGGCGATTCCTCTGCAACCATTAGTGCATCAAACTGTGTATTACAATACCCACTATTTGCCTCAATAGGGCAAACAATTTTACCACCATAGGCATATTCGGAAACAATATTATTAATTTTTACTTTCCACTCTGGCGCTGTCAAATTACGTCTTGAATCTGAGCATGCCAAAATCAAATCTATAAGAATCTTTGGTGAAATGTTGCCGCTTTCAAACATTTGTCTGAATAAAAGATTAAATTGGTTCAATGTCAATGGCACTATTCGAAGATCAATACGCGTGTCATCTTTAAGATACCATATGCCCGTCTTAAAAGTCTCTGCCGTATTTGTATCAATAGAATTTGCAACAAATAAACCATATACCGGTTTATCATACGCCTCAATTAAATCAGCCACATGACGGCGAACTGGTTCACCCTCCATAGCTTCCTGACGTGAACTACTTGACAATGTAACTTCTCCGCAAATAACGCAATCATCAAATTCAGCAACAAGATCAGCCTTGCCACCCCCAGCTGTGTTAACTGGGAAAAAGTCTTGATCAATATTGAATGACCGAACTTGATATGGTTTATTTGCCAAATGATCAATAGCAAGAAACGATCGCCAAATAACCCATTCTAAATATGCAGCAGCCTCATCTTTAGGAACAACAATTTCACTACCGTCATCATAGGTCTTGCTACCACCCCTATGCATGACAAGCTCCATATAATCAGTTATTTCTTCCCACTTGTTACGTTGCTCATCCGCATATTTGATTTCATTGTTTATATCCAAAAGGCTCTGAAGGCTCATTCTAGCATTATTTATATCGGCCACAGTATCCAATTTGTATTGAGAAATATCATAGATAATTCCTCTGCTCTTCAGTAAAGTGGTCAAACTAATAAGTGCATCACGAGCACCTTCAATGCTATCTGTTGGCAAAGGCGGAATGTTGTAAAGCAAACGAAGACGTTCCAACAAAGTTTGATTCGAAAATTGTTCAGATGCTAGTGTTACCGCTAAGGAATGATGTTCTGGAACAATTGCAATTCCACGTCCTTTCCTTTGAAATATACCAGATGCACGAAGATACCTTATATTCATATCTCCATACTCTTTGTAATTCTCAGCCTTATAACCATATCCCTGCTTAATTTTAGCCTCAGCATATGCTTTACGATCGAAAATTTTCTTAGCAGAAGATTTTTCCTTTTGCTCGCGCAGAGCAAGAAGATTTGACACAATAAGTTCAACCCGTGCCGTTGGGTCTGATGTCTGTATAAAAATTGCAAATTCGTTAAAATTAACAGAAGCAGAGCCTGTCCGCCTCTCCACTTCCAAAAGCACTTTCAACGTCCATCTGAGAGGTGAGAAAAAGTTGCCATCCCCTGCCTCAAACATGTGAACAGACATAGCCCTTAAAAAGCACTCTTGCACAGCAGAAAATGTATCGGCACTAATAAGCGCCTTCCCCAAAGGCGTTATACTGTCTGCATCGCCAATATTCTCTTGATTAAAACCCCAATTGTTTTTAACTTGTGCAACCGTATAACCAAAAATATTCCATGCGAACCGCCACTTTCTGCCATATGTGCCATCAGGATCATTTTTGTTGCTGAGAATGCCTTCTTTTGCAAGATAATTGCCTAATTCTATTTCTTTTTCTCGGGAACGTATATTCCCAATCAATGTAGATCGCGAATAAGCTTTCAAGCCATCCTGAATTCTTAATGGGTTTCTAACTCCCGTGTTCGACAAGCGCCAAATATCCATTTTTTACTTTCTCCGAATGTGAACATCGTCATAACCGACAAAAAGAAATTCCTGCACTCGATTCCTATGTGAAACTGCTCCATTTTGATTGCCAAACGAATACGTATAATCAATAGGAACTACTTCAACATGCTGCTTATACTTTGACATAATTGCAACCATCTCATCTTGTGATGGTAAGCTATTCGATGAATAAGATACAATTAACACACATTTTGCGTATTTCTTAAAAAGGGCATCAAATGCAGTTGCCGCTCCGTCTTTAGTTGAAAAAGGGGTGGGATAATTCTTGATTTTTTTTGTCTGTGTGTTCTCCTGAATTTCAACCCCTTCCCAATTCCTTGCAAGGCCTTCAACAAAATGATATCTACGCACATATTCATTATCTGAAAAAGGTGAATAGTATGGAGGATCGATATAGACGAGGTCGCCCTTTGAACGTAGTTCAAAAACATCACCACAGACAGCACGATTTTTCTTTCCATTGCTAAAGACAGCTGCATTTACAACAGCCACATTATCAAGAAATTGCTGCCTAAACGAAAGTTTCAAATCTTTTCTACCATCATCATACTTCCCAAGACCTACGTATGTGAACAAACCCCTGGGCCTTTTTTTCATGCATGCACGTATAAGAGCTGACATAGCTATTGCCCGTTTTAAAGGATTTGTCATACGACTAATATTTCCACGTACAATATCAATAAAATCGTTTTCTTCGTCAGTAAAATATAAATTCCTAAATGTTTTAGAGACAAAATGGTTTATTTTTCCCTTTTTGACCATGAGTTCCAGTGCTTCCGCCTCTGACAAACGAATGCTATTATTCTCAATCATAGCCTTACTGAAAGTATATGACATATGCATATAATCATTGCTAGTCACACGCAAGCCATGTGATTTCAGCATATAGCCAACAATTCCGGACCCTGAAAACAAATCTATAGCAGAATTAAATTCAAAACGCTGTGCTTGTGCCCAAATTTCATCAAGTAATTTTCTTTTTGAGCCCATGAAACGTGTTGGCGGGTACTTGGTAATCTGTGCAGAAGCGTTTCCGGTAGAAGGCACCGAAAAAGGTGTTATGGATACAATTACATCTTCACCATTACGTGTGTCAACTTTACTTGAAATATACCGCTTGGTCTGTATTACCTTTATTGGGTATTTCCCATACAATTCCTTAACAAGTTGAGCATTTGAATTTGTCAAAATCATGCTAACGCCATTTAATCGTAGAGTATCTACTAATTCTGCAAGTTCGCGTTGATCTTTTTCATAAAACTGCTCTTTAGTATAACGTTTAAAATCAGCATACTCAGATATAGGAACATATGGTGGGTCTAGAAAAACAAAATCTCCAGACCTGGCATATTTCATCAAAACTTGCTTATAATCTTCGCATAGAATAGTCGCATTAGCAAGTATTGATGATGCTGCACGTAATCCATCAGCATCACAAATATTCGGATTCTTATAGCGTCCAAAAGGACAATTAAACTCACCTTTTCGATTAACACGGTATAGACCATTAAAACATGTTTTATTCAGATAAATCGTTCTCGCAGCAGCTTCAGCTGATGGCAAGGTTGTCCAATCTTGATTTCTGACATTGTAAAACATCTCTGATGTGTTTTCATAAGAACGAAGATAATCAATAACTTCTTCAACGTTCTGAGACACCTGAACATAGCAATTGATAAGTTCTGGATTGCTATCTGCAATAACAGCTTTTTTAGGTTTGATAGCAAAGAAAAGCGCTCCGCCACCGAAAAATGGCTCTATATAAGTATTATATTTCCCTGGTATCATAGGAATAATATCATCAAGCAATTGGGATTTTCCACCCGCCCATTTTAAAATCGGCTTTACCCGGTTATATATAATATCCTCTACAGATAATTTTTCATCAGACATAAACTTTTACCTTTTACCGTTTTTCATTTTAATCTGCTTATTTGCTTCCCTTTCATCGAAAAACATAGACACAATTCGTTCAAACGCCATTGTCTTTGTTTGCCCAACTTCATCACAATAAGCATTAAATTTTCGCATCAAGTCAGCATCGACCTTCATGTGGAGTGATATATAGTCTTTTCTTTGCCTTGCCATAACTTGCTTCCTAATTCGTATGAAAAAAATGTTATATCTAGTAGTTCATTAGTGTACACCTTTGGACACAAAAAGTCAATTCTTTTGGGCTATAATAAAGCCCCAAAAATGTTGTCACTAAAATAATTTTGATCTAATAGAATCTAACAATGTCTGTAATATTTATTTAAAATCATTTTAACAAAAAGTCCTAGCGGGTGCTAGGCTTTATTGTCATAAAATTGCGACTTTTGGGATGGGTTTGTGGTTAGGGTTCTTCGTAGTAGTAGGAGTAATCTATTCCCTTCATGAACATCTCACGGTCGTTAATTTTTGAGGTGAGAGCGTCTCGGAGGAGTTTCTTGATTTGAGTGCTATCAGTGACACTCTGGCGCATTGCGTCGAGGTAGTATCGTTTGTCGATTTTGCTCCAATCGACGCAGCGTTTGAGCGACCGCTTCAGCATGAGGTCGAGCCAGATGCGCGTGGCGCGACCGTTGCCTTCCATAAATGGGTGTGCAATGTTCATTTCGATGTACTTGTCGGCAATTTCGTCAAATGTCGTTTCCGGCATTCTCTCGATTACTGGAAGCGTCGCAGCAAAGTTTTGCGCATTGGCGAATGTGAACCCGTCTTTAGAGATGTTCAAGGTTCGTATTTGCCCGGCGAAGTCATAAAGTCCTCCGAAGAGATAGGCGTGGATCTGCTGGAGACACTTCACCGTCCCCGGTTCGAGACCGGCCAAAATGCCGCTTTCAAAAAGGGCATACGCCTTTTTCTTGCTCTGTCCATCGATGGTGCTGTCGGAGTAGAGGAACCAGTCTAGGAAGGCAGTAGCGCGGTCGTTGGGTATCTTTTTGGCAAGTGCGATGACGCCATCAGAATCTAGAACATCGCTCAACCTGCGTTTGCCATCGGGAGCCACCAATTTCAACTGGGTAGTGGCACTAACCAGTTGGTCATTTTCGCGCCTCAACTTCGCCTTTAGCCACTTCCAATAGTTCCTGGTCTTGGCGTAATCGACTTCCTGATTGATGGCTGCTATGACATCCAAAGCAGAGAACCACCATTTCGTCGCTTCGTCGTCCCAGACGGCGCGCACCTCACAATCGTTGAAAAAGCGGATCGAAAGTTTCATTGCAGATTTCCTTGCGGCTCGGTCTATTTTTTAATTCGTTTCGTTGATTATTTCGAAGGGAGGAAGCGGGAGGTTGGAGTCTTCCGAGAAGATGGAGCCTTCGTAGGGGGGCTGGGCAAGGTAGCGGAGGCTCTTTGGGTTTTTGACTTCCGGGGAGGAGACGATGAGCTGGGTGCCTTTTAATTGACTGTCGTTATGAGTTTCGTTCAGGAGTTTGGCGGGATGGAATTCTCCGTCCGCTCCAGCGATCTCGAAGCCTTTGGGTTCGGAGCGGTCGTCGTTGTAGTAGTACCAGTTGTGGTTGTCGAAACTAAGGATGAACTTGTCGCCTTCGATGATGTATTTCGTGAGCTTCGGGCTGTCCGCTATGATGTCCGAGCGGCCGTAGTCGTTTCTGAGGGCGTGTAGGGCCAGTCTTCGGGCGACGATCTCTTTTTTGTTGGGATGGACGTCGTAGAAGTTGCCGATGTCGGCGGTGGAGACAAAGGCGGCGTTCTTTTCCTGCTCAGCGAACTTGTGCTGGGCGAGGCGGAGCCTGTAGTACTGATCGTCGAAGGGGGCGAGCTCAACGAAGTAGATCTTGAGATTCGGATTCTGGAATTCCTTCTTCCAGCCGTCGTAGAGGGCCTGCATCTTGTCGGCGTAGATCTCGTGCTCGAAGCTGTTCTGGCAGCCCTGGTACCAGATCATGCCTCTGGCGGCGTAGGGCGCGAAGGGATTGACCATGGCGTTCCAAAGAACGGTGGGCTGTTCATGGAACCAGGTAATGGCGCCAAGGGCCATGCTTTGGTCCCATTTGTTGGTGACGGGATACTCGGCGAAGGCTTTGAGCGTCGGGTGATTCTCGTAGCCGGAACGGGGCGTCCAGGCGTCGATGTTGGTGCCGCCCCAGCTGGCGTCGATTATGCCGATGGGGATCTCCAAGCTGGCGTAGAGCTGCAGGGCGTAGTAGAAAGCGATGGCGGAGATGGTCTTCTTGTCGGGACTCTGATCGTGGCATTCCGTAATAGCTTCCCCGGTGAAGGGACGCCACTGGCAGTTGATGTCTTTTTGGGGTTGGACGTTCCAGGCCCTGTGGGGCTTGATGAAGCGGATGTAGTTGTTTTGAGTGATAGTGAGCATCATCTTGCCGTAAGCGTCGCGGTAACGCACGCCGTCGTCCCACAGGGGGCACTCCATGTTGCTCTGTCCGGATGCCAGCCAGACTTCGCCGACGAGGATGTCGTTCGCTTCTTTTTTTTCATCGGAATCGAAGGATCTGACAAGCAGCGTCCTCGGCTCTTTGGAAGCGTGCATGGGCGCGAGGGTGGCTTTCCAATTGCCGTTGTAGTCGGCTTCGGCCTTGGCTATCTGTTCGGCGAAAGTTATTTCAAGGCGTTCCTTCACGTTGGCGGTGCCCCAGATGGTGACGGGCATTTCGCGCTGGAGAACGGCGTGGTCTTTGAAGGGCGTGCCGAGCTTGATCTCGGCTGAGGCTTGGAAGGCCAAAACGATGGTTAGAAAAAATAATGCTTTCTTCATTTTTTATTCCTTTTTGTTTTTCGGGCAGTCGGGGCATTGGATCTCGGTTTCCTCTTCGCTTTTGGGAGCCGGCTTGACGTTCCTGATGTCGGTGAGGCCTTCAACGAGCTTGCCGTCCGGCTTGGGGAAGAACCTGACCAGCTGGGTGGCGTGGCTGGGAACTTCGCAGGAGTAGTTCTTAGAGAAGATGCCGATGTCCTGCTGGCGCCAGAGGTCCCTGGCGAGCCAATGGCCTTCCAGGCCAAGGCTCTTCATGTCGGCGACAATGGTAATTTTGGGAGGTCGCTTGGATTTGTTGAAGAAGGCCATGACGATGGAGCCGTCGGACATGGGCTTGGCCCAGATCTCGCTCATATCGTCTTCCTTGATCCTGGCGGCCTGGGCGCCCAGTTCGTCCTGGTTCACTTCGATGACTTCGTCGTTGGTAAGAAGGGAGAGGGTGAATTCGTCAAGGTCGGTGAGGTCACAGCCGATGAGGAGAGGAGAGCAGAGGATGGCCCACATGGACATGTGGGTGTACTGCTCATTCTGAGTCAGTCTGGTGGGATGGAGGGCGCCCCAGCCGACTTTGCCTACAATCAGCATGTCGGGGTCGTTCCAGCCGTCCGGTCCGGCGTAGATCCACAGGGGGACCTGCTGCTGCAGGATCCCGAACATGCTGTCATATGTGTCGGTAATGTCGCCGGTGGTGCGCCAGCAGCTTCCATTTACTTCGTTGCCCCACTTGGAGACATCGCCCCAGCCGTACTGGCAGAGAGAAAAGAGGATGTCGCGGTTCTGGGATTTCAATGCCTTGCCCATCTGAGTGTAGGGCTTGGTCCAGTAAACTTTCCCTTCGCCTGTTGCTACTCTGGAATAAGAGCACCAGTCGTATTTGAGATAGTCGTAGCCCCAATCGGCGTAAGTCTTGGCGTCCTGTTCCTCATGCTCCCAGCTGCCGACGCAGCAGCCGCAGGTCTCGGGACCGGGAGAGGAATAGAGGCCGATGCGCAGACCCAAGGAGTGGACGTAGTCGGCAAGGCCTTTCATGTCGGGGAAGCGCTTGTTGGTGGCGATCGTGCCGTCCGGGAGTCTCTCCGGGCCCATCAAAGTAGCGTCGTGCTTTTCCCTCGGGCGGTTCTGCCAGAAGTCGTCGATGTTGATGTAGTTCCAGCCGTGGTCTGCCAGGCCGGACTTTACCATGGCTTCCGCGGCCTTTTCGATATCTTTTTGGGAGACCTTGCCGGCGAAGCAGTTCCAGCTGTTCCAGCCCATGGGAGGTGTGAGGGCGATCTTGTCCCCCACCGTCAGTTTCAGAGTCCTTTGGGTTTCGCCCAGGGCGTTCTTGGCCTTGAAGGTGATGATGTAGTCGCCGGCGGTCTTGACGCTGCCGGTGAGGATACCAGTCTTTTTATCGAAGCTCGTGCCTTCGGGAAGATTCTCAGCCGAGAATTCCATGGGGCGGTCGCCGGAAACGGGCAGGCGGTAGATGATCGGGTGGTCAGGTCCCACGCCGAAAACTTTCGGGCCGTTGATGCGCGGCGTTTTCGGGATCTTGGGGCTTAGGATGCCGAGCTGCTCGGAACTTCTTACCATGGGTTCTATCACGGCTCCGTCTTCCGCGATGAAGACCGCCTTACACCAGTCGGCGTGGTCGCACTCCTCGCCGTCGATCTTGTCTATCTCGAGCTCGACTTTTTTCGCACCCTTGAGGTCGGCCTTCAAAAGGGCCGGGCCGCGGTTGCCGGCTTTGTCGCCAAGCTCCGGAGTTTCCGCCACCAGCTTATCGTCGGCGTAAACTCTGAAGATGACGGAAGCGCCTTCCTCGGCCTCGTCGTCGATGCCCACCACCGCTCCGAAGGCGACGGTCTTGCCGTCAAGTTTGTAAAGCGCCTCGCCGGGGGAATGCGAGCCAACGCCTCTTTCATAGACCTTGCCGGCTATTTTCAGAGGATTGCCGTCCACGCTGCGGTTTCTGGCGGCGGTCTTCCAATTCTGCCTGATGTGGTCAAGCGGCATCGAATCGAGCCAGATGTTGGTTACTGCCAAAGCGTCGAGCGCGGCGAAAAGGCAAAGTGCGAGGCAAAGTTTCTTCATTTGTTTCTCCTTATTTGTTGAAGCCTTTCTGGTTCATGAATTCCCAGATGCGGTCCATAAAATTGTAACTGCCGGTGCCGGGCGCGGCTTTGGCCTGGAAGCAGTGGTTTCTCGTGGCGAAGGTGTGAAGTTCGGACTGGATGCCCATGCGGCGCATCTGCTCCCAGACTTTCACGGAGTTCATGGCGCTCCAGCCGTCCGAATCACCGTGCAGGAAAAGCACGGGAGGCGTGGCGCGGTCGAAGGCGAATTCCTTTACGATCCTGACGTCGTCGCCGTTGCCGTCGCCGTTGTTGTTCCTGTCGATCTGGTCGGTCACGCAGTAGGCCGGGTAGATCGCCACGCCCCACTGGACGCTGCAGAAACAGTTGTCGATGTCGTCGATGGGCCAGTAGGCGTGGGAGAGGGAGTTCAGGGCGCCCATTAAGGTAAGGTGTCCGCCGGCGGAACAGCCCATGATGCCGATCATATTGGGATCGAGTCCGTATTCCGGGGCTTTCTTCCTGACTATCCTGATAGCGCGCTGCAGATCCTGCCAGGCGGAAATGTGTTTGGCAAAGGGCGGCAGCGGCCTGGGCTCGCGGTGCTTCAGGGTGACCACCGTCATGCCCTTCTCGTTGAGATAGCGTCTCACCGGCGCGGCCTCGAAGCCGTCTGGGTCGTTGCCGTAATAGCCGCCGCCGGAATAGACGATCTGGATGGACTTGGTCTTCAGTTCCTTGGGGAAGTGCCATTCGATATAGGGTCTTACGGTCTGGTTCGTCTGGACGTCAGGCATTCTGCCCTCCGGCCAGATCTCTTCTTTCTTGTAATCTCCCCTAGCGTCGTCTTTGGCGAAGCGGTCCATAAGTTTTTCTTCCTTGCCCAAGCGTCCGTCGAAATTCATCTGGCGCAGGAATTCCTCTGCGCGGTCGAACCAGGTGTCGTAGGGCGCGCCTTCGCAGGCCTTCGTCCCCCACTTGCCCATGAAGCCGTGGCTGCGGTCGGCAAAGAGGTGGAGTTCCGCGGGGATCTTCATTTTTCTAAGCTGGCGGTAGATCTCCGTGGAGCCGTTGGGGGAATAGAGGTCCGTGCCGCCGTGGAAAAGGCACAAGGGACAGCTCTTGGCGTCGAATTTGAAGGCTTTCGTTAGTTGGACGTCTATGGAGTTGCCATCCCTCTCGTTCGGGCCAGTGAGGCCGTCTGAGAGCGCGTAGGCGGTGTAGATGGGTATGGCCCAGTTGATATGGCAGGATATTTCGTCCAGCTCGTCGACGGGTTCATAGGCTTTCGTCTGGCTGCTGACGGCGAGCATGACCGTCAGGTGCGCGCCGGCGGAAAAACCCAGGGCGCCGATATTGTCGGGAGAGTAGCCTCTCTTCTTCGCTTCGCTCCTGACGATCCTGACGGCGCGCTGGCCGTCCTCCCAGGCTGTCTGGTAGATGGGAAGTCCCTTGGGACGCGGCACGCGGTAAGCGAGGTTGACGCACTGGAAGCCCAGTTCCGTCATGCGTTCCGCTATGGCGTCGACCCAGGGCATGTCGCAGCGGCATTCGTAGGCGCCGCCGGAAATCAAAATGAGGCATCCCTTGGCGGGGTTGGCTTTCTTGGGCGCGGCGTACCACTCGAGTCTGGGCGTCTCGCTTTGGACCTGATGCTCCTGAAGGTCGGGCGTCTTCCCTTCCGGCCAGAGGGGCGTCGTTTCGCAATCACTTGGGAGAGCGAAGATCGTTCCGGCGAAAATCAGGATCAGCAGAAGGAAAGCGAAGGGATGATCTTTGGGAACGATATTCATTTTGACCTCTCTTAGAAAAGTGAAAGCTGGGTGTCAGGTTCCGGTTCTGGTTCCGCTTTGGGTTCCTCGGGAGGAGGAGGCGTGGGAGCGTTCTCCTGGACCTTCGGCTCTGGTTTGGGTGTCAGCGTGTTGGGCTTCACGTAGGTCTCGGCTTCCGGAGCCTTTTCTTCTTGCTTGGGAGCGGGGCTGGAGAACATGGAGAAGAAATCCGTCTGGCTGGATTCCGGCATGTCGCCCAGGAGTCCGTCTTTGTTCATGGCCGCCAGAAGCGTGCTGTTGCAGCCCACCAGGCGCTGGAATTCCTCCTGGTTGGAGAAGGTGCCGACTTCCTCCCTGGCCTTGACGATGCTGGCGGCCACGGCCTCGCTCAAACCCGGGATCGAGTTAAGAGGCGGCAGGATCTTGCCGTCCTTAATAAGGCACTTGGTGGGATGGGACTTGTAGATGTCCAAAGGCATCATCTCGAAACCGCGGGCGTACATTTCCTGGGCCAGTTCGAGAATTTCTATGGAAGCCTGGTCGTTGGCAGTGGCGTCCTTGCCTTTGTTTCTGAGAGAGTAGAGCTCCTGGCGGACGGCCTTCAGGCCTTTGGAGACAAGGGTGGAATTCAGGTGGTCGCGCTTGATGGAGAAATAGGTGGCGTAGAAAGCCAAGGGGTAATGCACCTTGCAGTAGGCGATCCTGGCGGCGTTCAGAACGTAAGCCACGGCGTGCGCCTTCGGGAACATGTATTTGATCTTCTTGCAGGAATCCACGTACCAGTCCGGAACCTTGACCTTGCCCATGGCCTCCTCGTCCTCGGGCTTCAAGCCTTTGCCTTTACGAACGCTCTCCATGATCTTGAAGGCGTGGAAGGGCTCCATGCCCCTGCCCTTAAGGTAGAGCATGATGTCATCTCGGGTGCAGATGACGTCGCTGAGCGTGAGCTTCAGGTTGGTGATGAGGGACTGGGCGTTGTCGAGCCAGACGTTGGTGCCGTGGGAAAGACCGGATATCCTAATGAGATCCTCGATGTTTTTCGGCTTGGCGTCCATGAGCATGCCGCGGACAAAATTCGTGCCGAATTCCGGAATGCCCAGCGTTCCCGTATTGCTGTCGATGTCCTCGGGCTTGACCCCCAGGGCCTCAACGGACGTGAAGAGGCTCAGCATGGCGGGATCGTTCAGCTCCAGCTTCGTCACGTCGAAGCCGAGGTAGTCGCTTAGAAGCTTGATCTGTGTCGGCACATCGTGTCCCAAGATATCCAGCTTCAGAAGCTGCGATTCCATCTTGTGGTAATCGAAGTGCGTGATCTTGTTCTGGGCGTCCTTTTTGTCAGCGGGATACTGCACAGGGCAGAAGTCCGTGATCAATTCGCCCTTCGGAAGAATGATCATGCCGCCCGGATGCTGGCCGGTGGTCCTCTTCACGCCCACCAGCTGGAAGATGACGTACTCCTTCATGGCAGCGGGCATTTTCAGTCCGGTCTCGTCAAGGTATTTCATAACGAAGCCGTAGGCCGTCTTGCTCTGCAAGGTCGCGATGGTGCCGGCGCGGTAGACGTTCTCGATGCCGAAGAGTTTTTCCGTGTAGCGGTGAGCCTGGCTCTGATACTCGCCCGCGAAGTTAAGGTCGATATCCGGCGTCTTGTCGCCTTTGTAGCCCACGAAGGTCTCGAAGGGAATGTCGAAGCCGAAGCGCCCCATGGTTTCCCCGCAGACCGGGCACTTTCTGTCAGGCAGGTCGATGCCGATAGTTTGGGTTATGCCGTTTAGGGGCGTCGCCCTGGGCTCGCCCTCGTCGTCGTAGCCCACGAATTCCGTCTTGTGGCACTTCGGGCAGACGTAGTGGGCCGGCAGGCTGTTCACTTCCGTAATACCGCTCAAAAACGCCACAAAGCTAGAACCCACGCTGCCTCTGGAGCCAACGATATAACCGTCGGACAAAGATTTCTGCACCAGCATCTGGGCCAGCATGTAAAGGTCGGCGTAGTGGTTCTCGATGATGGAGCCGATCTCGCGCTCAAGCCTCATCAGCGGGATCTTGTGGGGATTTTCGCCATAGACCGCGTGCAGCTTTCCGTAGCATAGGTCGCGTAGACGCTGCTCCGCGTTCTCCACTTTCGGAGGATGGAAGCCGTCGGGAATAGGCTGGAGATCTTCCAGCGATTCCGCGATCTTTTTCGTGTTCGTGATGACGATCTCTTTGGCTTTCTCCTCGCCAAGATAGCTGAATTCCTCCAGCATTTTGTCGGTGGAGCGGAAATACAGAGGCGCCTCGGTCTCATCGTCGTAGCCCTGGCCAACCTGCAGGATCTTCCTGGCCAGCGCGTCCTTTTCCTCGAGGATATGCACGTCGCAGGTGGCGCAGACCGGTTTTCCGTACTTCTCGCCCAGCTCGACTATTTTCTTGTTCAGCCTGACAAGGTCGTCGTTGCTCTTTATTTTCGGATACTCGACCTTGCTTTTCAAGAAGACGTTGTTGCCCAGCGGCTGGATCTCGAAATAATCGTAAAGATTCTGCGCCTCAGCGAAACGCTTGTCGAACTCCTCGGAGGATATCTGCCCGGCGTCTTCCTTCAGCACAAGGTTGAAAAGCTCGCCCGCCACGCAGGCGCCGCCTATGACCAAGCCTTCCCTGTACTGCTCGAGAATATCCTTGGGGATAAGCGGATGGGAGTAGAAATATTCCGTGTGGGAGACTGATACAAGATCGTAAATGTTGTGCAACCCTTTCCTGTTCTTGGCGTAGAGAATGATGTGATAGGTGTTGGCCTTGATGTCGGAGGCGTCCTGCTTGCTGAGCCCTCCGGAATTCTTGCTCTCAAGGCGTTTTTTGAGTTCCTCGGAAGGAATGTTGACAAGGTATCCTTCCACGCCGAACAAAAGTCTTATGCCTAATTTCTTGGCCTGCTTGTAGGCGTCGGGATAGATGTGCACGTTGCCGTGATCGGTGACGCCCACCGCAGGATGTCCCCAGAACTTCGCCCGGGCTATCAGGTCGTTCACTTCCGTCAGGGCATCCATGGCGCTCATCTTCGTGTGGGCATGCAGCTCCACGCGGTGTTCAGCGCTCTTTTCAGGCGGAGTGGGATCGTCCGCGCGCAAAATCGTCTCCGCCCTCAGGAAAAGCTCGCCGCTTCTCTGGTCAGTATCCAATGAGCCTAAAACTTTCAGCCACTCCCCTTCCTTGATCTCGCCCACGAAGATCTTCTCCTGGCTGCCCCACTTGGGCATCTTGAAGATCTTGACGGCAACCGCGTTCTCACCGTCGGAAAGGAAGGCGGTGTTGGGCCGACGCTCACTCTCCTCGTTGGCGTAGGAGAAAACTTTCCCTTCCACGAGGACTTTCTGTCTGCCGCCTTCTTTTCCGTAAAGGTCGCGCATCGCCGTTATCGTAAACTTTGAGGGAATGGCGCCGGAGCCGTAAACGATCTTTTCTGCCTCTTCTTTCTGCTTGGCCAGTTTCGCGGCAATTTCCGCCTCTTCTTTTTCCTTCTCCTGGTCGTGCTCGCTGCTGAAGTCGCCGGGCACGATCTTGACTTTGCCGGCGAAGCCCAGGCAGACGCCCAGCAGTTCCGTCAGCTTCGCGTCCACAAGAGCGCCAACGGCCTCCTTGGCCGTCAGTTCCCCGTCCACTTCCAAAAGAATGTCGCCGCCGTCTTCCAAGACGTGGTGCTGCTCTATAAGCGCAGCCTTGTGCCCGCACATGGCGAAGGCGTAATTTAAGATCTCCTTGAAGTGCACCCGGAAGAACTCCAGGGGCGAGGGCGCGCTCCCATTCTCGTACAGGGGAATTAACAAAATTTTTGGCCGGCCCTCCTCGGGCAGATTGTCGAGCATCTTTCTAAGGCTCTGCTCCAGGGCCAGGACCAGTTCCGCCCAGCTCTTGTCCTCGGGCAAAGCGGTCAAAGGCAGTTCCAACTCCCAAATATGCGTGTCGTCGTCGATGCCCAAACGCAAGTCGCCGGGCTTAAGGAAAGAAGTGGCGGAGCCCTTTAATGGCAGGCTTCCGAAAAGGTCAGAGGGGCTGATAAACAGATACGACTTCATCTCTACCCTTATTCGCCAAGTTTCATGAATTCAGGGTGGATGTAATTCTCGTCGCACTTCATTGTGTAGGTCACTTTGCCTTTGGAAGTGATCTTGACGTTGTGGGAGACGCCCACTTCCTTGAATTTGCTCACGAAATTCTTGCCTTTCTTCTCGAGGAAGTAGTCAGCCTCGAAAAGGTAGTCGCTCGGGTAGCTATGATCCAGAAGCTGGAGGCCGTAGCCCTCGTCGAATTTAGAGGTGTCGACATTCTTGAAGGTGCCTGAGCATTTTATGGAGGAGGAATAGCAGTTGACGCATTCCACCAGCTTGCTTTCCAGATCCTTAGTAGCGCAGTCCCTTATGGCCAATTTCAAGGGATAGGTGCTGATTTCGTTGAATTTCAATTTCCCGTTCTTTTCTTTCCAGGAAATGTCAAAGAGATTGTCTTTTTTCCCGAAATCGAAAGACTTGAAAGGCACGTTCACATAGGCGTTCCTGGATACGGTGCCGTAATACTTGAAGACTATGAAAGAGTACCTGCCCCTATCGTCGCCGTCGAGTTCCTTGATGGTCTCCGCGGAAAAGGTTCCCGTAAGCTTGATGGATGTGGTCCCCTTGAACTCGCTGCCGAAGGTCTCGGCGAAAGCCTGGGCGCTCAAAAGGAGAGCGGCAAACAAAAGCAAATACTTTTTCATAGTCTTCAATATTTTTTATAACGCGTTGGTGAATTCCGGCCTGACGTATCTTTCGTCGCAGCTGAAGGAGAAAGTGGCCTTGCCCTTGGAGGTGACCTTGATGGTGAACTTGATGCCGTTATTGGCGCCCTTCAGGGCCAGGTTCTTGCCTACCTTCTCCAGCGCGAACTTCCTGTAGAGGAAATCCTCCTTGTTGGAGAATTCCGTGATCTGAAGCAGGTAAGCGTTCAGCAGCGGATGATCCACGTTGGTAAAGCTGCCGGAACACTTGATGCTCGTCTTGGAGGGAGCCTCCTGCTCCAGGGTGCCCTCATCGCTCACCACCCCGATCCAGAGCAGGTCCATGTAGCTGGTCTTGTACTGGAACTTCTTGTTCTTCAGGGTGTACTTGATGTTTTCCCCCATGCTTTCGGAAGTGTAAACGCCGGGCTTGGTCTCCGAGACGGGCAGCGCCGAGGAGATACCGCCATGACGCTTCAATACGACGAAATTGTAGTTCGCCGGATCGTCCAGCATATGCTGGAGCTCGTCCGTTATGGTGCCGCTGAGCTTTATGGTCGTCTTGCCTTTGAAGACGCTGTCGAAAGTTTCGGCGGAGCATTCAAGGGTAAAAAGCGCCGCGAAAGCTAATAAGAAAAGCGTTTTTTTCATTCTTCGTCATCATCTCCCGGGTCAGGGGGAGCAGGTTCGTATTCGTAGTCTATTCTCGGCTCGACGTATTCTCCTCCGAGTTTAAAAGAGGCTGAGATATTGCCTTTCGATTTGAT
>JAFYHD010000116.1 GCA_017539325.1 bacterium
CGTGGCCAATATGCTTAAGCCCGCGCTCAGCAGGGGCGAATTCAACTGCATCGGCGCCACCACAAGGAACGAATACAGACGCTACGTGGAAAAAGACGCGGCGCTGGAAAGACGCTTCCAGCCTGTTGCCGTCGAGCCTCCCAGTCCCGAGGAAACGCTTGAGATATTAAGAGGCCTCAAAGCCCGCTATGAGAAATTCCACTCCGTCGTTTACTCCGACGAGACCTTGGACGCTATCGTCAAATTGAGCGCCCGCTACATCGTCGACCGCTACTTCCCCGACAAGGCCATCGACGTGCTTGACGAAGCCGGCGCCAGGGCGCAGCTGCGCAGATTGGAGCTGAAAAAGGAAAGCCCCATGGCCGTTACGCCCAGGGACGTCGCGAACGTTATCGCGGGCTGGGTGAACGTTCCGGTCGAGAACCTCGAGGAAGAGGAGCGCCAGAAATTGAGGCGCATGGAAAAGGAACTGCACAAGACCATAATCGGCCAGGACAAAGCCATCGACGCGCTGTCCAGAGCCTTGAGAAGGGCAAGAGCGGATTTAAGAGACCCCGCCAGGCCGATCGGCACTTTCCTCGCGCTCGGTCCGACGGGCGTTGGCAAAAGCCTTATGGCCCGCGCCCTGGCGAAGTTCCTCTTCAACGACGAGAACGCGCTCATTACGCTCGACATGAGCGAATACATGGAGAAATTCAACGTCTCGAGACTCTTCGGTTCGCCTCCCGGCTACGTCGGCCACGAAGAGGGCGGACAGCTGACGGAAAAAGTTAGAAAGCGCCCCTTCTCTGTCATTCTTTTGGACGAAGTGGAGAAAGCCCATCCGGATGTTCTGCACGCGCTCCTGCAGGTTCTTGAGAACGGCCGCATGACGGACAGTCTGGGCCGCCTGGTCGATTTCCGCAACACGATAATCATCATGACCTCGAACCTGGGCGCCAAGGAATTTCAGGAAGGCAAGACGCTGGGCTTCGGCTCACCCGATCCCGCCGGCAACTACGAATCGCTGCGCGCCAAGCTGCTTGAAAAAGCGCGCAAGACGCTGCGTCCGGAATTCATCAACAGGCTCGACGACATCCTTATCTTCCAGTCTCTGAAACGCGATGAGCTCCTCCAGATAGTCGATCTGGAAGTCGAGAAAGTCGCCTCCCGTCTGGAAGACAAGAACATAACTCTGAAGCTCACCCCGGCCGCCAAGCAGAAACTCTGCGATATGGGCAACACTTCCCGCTACGGCGCCAGGGAGATCAGGAGAGTTGTGGAAAGCGAGCTGGAAGACAGACTTGCCGAGGCTTTCCTCGGCCAGGTCATCCCGGAAGGCTCTTCCGTGACGGTCAAGATCAAGGAAGGCGAGTTCGTTTTTGAGACGGCTCTGCCGGTCCCGGAGACGGCCAAGCCCAAGATGCAATAATTTCCCAAAAGGACCCCCGTCCTGTTGCTTTTTTCCCCAAAAGCGACTCTCCCGAAAAGAATTAACTTGCTGTTTTTCAGCAAGTTAATTTTTTTGGCACGCTATTTGCTTTATAGTAGTCAGTTATCAAGAACTGTTTCACCCAAAAAAGGAGGGACAACGATGAAAGCTCAACACGAACACACTCAGAAAAAGTGCCTGAAATGCGGGCATAATTTCAAGTCTGTCAGCCCGTTCAATCGCTTTTGCCCCCGTTGCAAATACCGCCGTATTCCGGGCTGCTACGGCACCTACACGGTGCACTCCCCCGTCAGTTGTTGATAAGACTCCATTGGTTGTTGGTTAAAGGTTAAAGGGCCGCGCGAAAGCGCGGTCCTTTTTCTTTATGCTTTAGCGTCAAAAAACAACATGTATCCCCTGCTCACGGACTACACGTGCGTGGCCTTGATTGGCGTCCTCCGTGAGTTCGCTTGGGGATACATGTTGCTTTTTTGACCCAAAGCGGGGGGATTCAAACAACTAATAGGTCTTCAGAGTCTTGACCCTAAGGGGGTTGTGGATGTTGGAGGCGCCGAGGAGGTAGAGCTTGTCGCCGACTAGGGTGAGGCGGCTGCCTTCGTCGGTGGGCACCGGCAGCGTCTTAACTTCCCACTTTCCGGTGTGGAGGTCGAGGATCATCAGGTTGTTCTTGTGGCAGTCGACGTTAAAGCGCTTGCCGTCCTCGTGTTCGATCCAGGGGCGGCGGATGCCCTGGCCGCCTCTTGTTATGAGAAGCTTCGCGTGTTTTTCCTTGGAGTACTTGGTGGGCAGGAAGACCATGGAGCAGCCGACGCCCGGCGGGTAGGGAGTTTGGTCCAGGACCATCTGCTCGCCCTTGCTGTTGACGACAAAGACTATGCCTCTGGGGTTCTTGGGATCGCTGCCGTCGAATTTGACGAAGAACGCTCCGGAATTGCCGTCGCTGGCGGCGGCCCATTGGTAGGAGGGCCCGCCCGGCGCTTTGGAGAAGGGTTTCATGAGGCGCTTCTTCCAGTCGGTGACAAGGCAGACGTGGTCGGAGCCTTCCTCGGCCATGAAGAGCGTGCCGTCGGCCACGGAGGCTATTGCCGCGCCGTTCGCCGCGCCCTTTACGTGCCGGCCTTCCTCCCATTTGCCGGTCTTGGGGTCATAGAACGCCAGAGCCGTTTCGGTGTAGCGGTTGGAGTCGGCGTCCATAAGGTAGTAGCCCAGCGAAGTGATGAGGCCGCCTTTGTAAGGGGCGAGCGCCGTCATGTCGTCCCTTCTGCCGCAGGGCATGTTTTCCAGCGGCTGCCAGGCGTTGCCGGAGCGGCGGAAGAAGGGGCTCATCTTCACGTTGCCTTTGGAGAAATAGTAGTCCTTGCCGTCGGTGCCGGCTTTCGTGCAGATGAGGCGGTCGCCCCAGGCGTCGTCAGCGTTCGGGACGTCGTACATCTGCCATTCGTTCTCGGTGTTGATGGAAAAAGGCTTGGAGACCGCGGAGGCCGTCCTGCCGTAGCAGTCCTCGATCTCGACCTTCACGCAGGCTCTTTCATAGGAGCCTTCCGGCAGGAACCAGCGGTAGGGGCTCGTGAGCTCGAAGGCGAAGTCGTGGCAGATCGGTTCGAAAGGTCCGGACGGTCCGTTCCCGCTGAAGGAGATCTCCACGCCCCGCAAGCCGACTTTGGGCTGTGTGGCGGTCCAGACGATCTGCGCTTCGTCGCCCTCGATTTTTTCAGGCATGGTGACTTTGACTTCCAAAGGCTCCGCTTCCGGTTTGGGCAGGACTTCCGCCGTAACTTTCAGTTCGCAAAGACCCAGAGGCGAGTTGGTCGGATCACCGCCGCCGCAGATGAAGAACCAGTTGCCTTCCATCTCCTTGGCGTATTCCTTGTCCGGCGTGATGACCCAGGTCTTGTCGGTCGTCCTTTCCTTGGGTTCCGTAAATTCAGCGTAGGCTTTGCCGGTGTCCTCCTGGCCGAAGCGGTAGCGCTTGGGGATGTAGTTTTTCCTAATGCCGCTGTGCAAGGGCCACTTCGGGCTCTCGGCACGGAAGACCACCGCGGTGGTGCCGGCGGGCGCGTGGACCTGGAAGGTGAACCAGCCCCTGGGATCGACTTCCTGTACAAGCGTTTCTCCCGGAGTCAAAGGATAAGCGGCGGTGTTGAGGTTCAAAAAGATGGTCAGCCAGTTCATAAGGTGGCCCCTGTAGAGGCCGTAGCGCTGAGGCGCGTGGTAGAAGAGCCACTGTTTCTGGTTGGCGTTCACGCCGCCTCCCCAGTAGCGCGTGTTCATGGGAACAGGCGGATACTTCAGCATGTCGGGATACCTGAGCCAGCCGGGAGCGTAGGAATAGACGATGGTGTCTTCGCCCCAGAGATAGTCTCTGGGAGTGTTGGGAGCGTAGTGCACGTAGCCGACATGGCAGAAATTGGCGTTGGTGTTTGCGCTTTGCCTGGTGAAGAGCGTCCACTCGTTGCCCTGGGGATTGTAGTTCCAGTCCGTGCTGTTGCTGTAGTAAGTGGAGATAAGCGATTCGAAGGCGTGGCCGAAGTTCTCCATCGGCGTGTCCTGGCGCTCCGTGGTCGGGTAGACAGACATGAAGCAGTGATCTATTGGCGCGTGGCGCCCCCAGCTGTTGCACCAGGAGGCGCCCTCGCCCTGCATCAGCGATTCCCAGCCGCCCGGAGCGAAGGGGAAGACGACCTGGATGAGAAGGTCGACTTCCTTATTTTTGATCTTTTCCCAGACGTAGGGCACGTCGTTGGTCAGGCAGTACTGCTCGTCCTGGTGGCCGACGCTGAACTCTTTCCTCGCCATGGCCGCCTCGAAGACTTTTTCAATAGAGGGGCGGTAAGCCGGTTTGTCTCTGTCCGGCATGTTCTTCATGACCTGGAAAAGGTTCGTCCAGTAGACCACTTCAAGATTGACCATGCCGCGGGAGCACTGGCGCCACCAGTTCACGATGTTGTCGACGGTGTTGGTCGCGTTGCCCCAGCCCATCTCTTCCGAGAAGATGCCGCCGTGGGCGTTCTCGATGGTGTTGGTGACGATCGGGTTGTAAACGACAACCGCGGTCTTCAAAGTGATGCGGCCCGTAGGATAGGGAGTAGGCTCGGCCTGAAGATAAAAACTCGCGGCCGCGGCCAAAAAGCACAGGAAAAAGAACGGCTTTCTCATAAAGGTTCCTTAAGATCTTAGGGGTTATCTCAATGCAATACCTGTCTAAATTCTACCATTTTTGCAAACGATGCCCAAGCCCGAATTTTCTCGTGTTGACCGCCGTTAGCCATTAGCGTATAATATAAAATGGTTTTTTATCCACTATTTTTTAAGCATATGAAGAAAGAAAAACGTATTTGGGCTTCCGCGGCGGCCGTTTTGGCCGTCTGTCTTTTCTCTATTTCGGCCTTCGGCGCGTTTCAGGAAACGGTCGGCGACCTTGTTTGCAAATACAACTGCGACGAAACTCCCTCTTTTGAGATAAACGAGACCGACGACGCCCTTATCTGCAACATGACGATAAAGGGCGGCAGATCCGCCACCATAAACTTCTCGACCGGCAAGGGCGTGAAAGGCCTCACAAAGCCTTACACCATCAATGTCGAGTGCGGCGCCGACACTTTGAAGAACCTGACGGTCAACATGGGCAAAGGCACGACCGGCGCGGTCTCCGTCACCGCCAAGAACATCAACGTCGTCAAGACGACCACCTGCGACCTGAAGATCACGTCCTCCGGCCTCAAGGTCGGTGTCATCAAAGCCGATCCGGGCCTTTCCGAAGCGAACGCCCCCGACGCCAAAGTCAAATTCATCCAGGTCACGCAGTACATCGGCGACCTCGACCAGGCCGACACCTCCTTTGAGGATCCGATCCCCGACAGCTGCGTGATCTTCCGCTCCATCGACAAGATCAAGACGCTGAAGTTCAACAAATACAAACAGCATTGGGTGAGCCAGATCAAGGCTGAAAACATCGGCACCATCCGCGCCTCCTCCATCTCGCACCTCTACGTCGACCAGAAGATCCGCGCTTTGAGGACCTACAACCTGACCGGCCACATCAGAGTCGGCTGCCGCGAGGATGATCCCTCTACCGGCACCAGCGCCACCAACGTTTACTTCAAGGGCAAGATCAACAAGATCTTCGTCGCCAACATGTACGACTGCCAGATCCGCGCCGGCGTCCCCGACCTTCACGACAGCGACGATCCCTACTACAGCTACAGCACGATCCCGGCCAAGGGCGTCATCAAAAAATACCGCGTAGCCGCCATGGTCAACTCCATCGTCGTTACCGGCAAGAAAATGAAGATCCCAGGCAAGCGTCACAGACCCTACTACGGCAATAACTGCGAGATCTGGGAAAACTGCAAGCTGCGCAAACTGACTTTAAAACAGGGCGGAAATTGATGAACAGCAAAACTCTTCTTTTCCTCGCGGCTTCCCTGCTCTTCGCCCCCTGCCTTTTCGCCGCCGAAATAGCGGAGCCGACCAACGCGCCTCCCGCTAAGGCTGAAAAGACCGTGGAAGCGCCGAACAAGGAAGAAAACCCCGTCCAGAAAGAACTGGACGCCAGGGACGACAGGAGAGCCGACCGCGAAACGAAAAAAGCGGACCGCGACACTAAGGGCATCGAGACTTACACCGACACCGTCGGCTGGGAGACCGCCAACGGCTTCGCCGTTATGCAGGATTACATCGCGAGATTGAAAAAAGTTTTCGAGACCAGAATGCCCGGCCTGATCGATAAGGTCGCGGGCGGCAAAAAAGGCATCCTTCTGGTCGCCACCGACAAAGCAAAACGTAATTTCTTCCTGGCCCAGGAAAACGCCTCGCAGCTCTTAGAGGCCATTGTCGACGACCTCGACACTATGCCTGAGCCCGTTCTGCTGCAGGTCACCGTCAATTACCGCAACGTGCCGATCATCGTGTGCTACCGGGAAAACGGCGAGAACAAGGTGGAGTATTTGAAGTGAGCGAATTTGAATTCGTTTACGGCATCAATCCCGCCTTCGAGCTCATGAAAGCCAAAAGGCGCCAGATCATAAGGATCTTTCTTTCCGAAAGCGCCAAAGGAAACCCAAGGATCGCGAAGATCGCGGAACTTTGCTCTAAGCGCCAGATCCCCATGGAGTGGCAGGAAAAAGGCCGGCTTATCAGCATGTGCGAAAGCCGGGACAACCAGGGCGTCGTTGTTTGCTGCTCGCTTTATCCTTATGTCCCGTCCAAGGAAATGGGCCGTCCGCCCAGGATCCTTCTCATGGACAATCTGGAAGATCCTCAGAACGTTGGCGCCATTCTGCGTAGCGCCGAGATCTTCGGTTTTTCGGAAGTCTTTCTGCCTCTCAAGGGAACGCCCGGCATCTACCCTTCCGTCGTCAAAGCCTCCGCCGGCGCGTCCGAGCATTTGAGGATCGCCCGCGACCGCAACGCCAACCAGTATCTGAAGCTCGCCAAGCAGTTGGGCTACAAGATCGCCGCTCTTGACGGCGCCGGCAAAGTCGAGCTGGACGAGCTGGCCAAAAGCGCTCCCGAAAAATTAATGCTCGTGATTGGCGGCGAAGACAAGGGCGTCGGACAATTCATCCTTAACGAAGCCGACTACGTCGTCCGGCTTCCCCAGATAGGATACATCAATTCCCTGAACGCTTCCGTGGCGACGGGCGTAGCCATGTACGCCTTGAGACATGCTTGATCTTATCGTTGTAGGCGGCGGCCCCTCAGGATTGATGGCGGCCATATCCGCCGCCAGGCGCGGCGAATCCGTGCTCGTCCTTGAAAAGACCGACCGCTGCGGCCGCAAATTAGCCATTACCGGCAAGGGCCGCTGCAACATTACCAATTCCGAACCTATCGACGATTTTTACGCCCATTTCGGCAAGAACGGCCTCTTCCTCAAGGATGCCTTCAAAACCCTCGATAATAAGGCGCTGGAGGCTTTCTTCCGCCATCTGGGCCTTGCGACCGTGACAGAGCGCGGCGGAAGAGTCTTCCCCGAGAGCCAGGACGCCCACGACGTCGTTCAGACCCTTCTGGACGAAGCCTGGGACCAGGGCGTGGAAATTAAAACGAATTCCCCCTGCGCGGCCTTCCTCCAGAACGAGGAAACGAAAGAAATTAAAGGTCTGCTTCTCAAAGACGGAAAGACTATCACCGCCAAGAACTATCTTATTGCCTGCGGCGGCGCCTCCTATTCCAAGACCGGTTCCGACGGCGACGGCGCGAAGCTCGCCCAGAAGCTCGGACACACGATCGTGCCTTTGCGTCCGGCGCTCGTTCCGCTTGTCGTGGAAGGCGACCTTGCTTCCCGCTTCCAGGGCGTCAGCCTTAAGAATGTCAGAGCCTCGCTTATCGTGAACGGCAAAAGCAAAAAGAGTTATTTCGGCGAGATGCTCTTCACGCACTTCGGCCTTTCCGGCCCCATCATCCTCTCTCTTTCCGAGGAGGCGGGAGCGTATCTGGAGAAAGGCGCTCAAGTCGCGGTCTCCGTCGACCTCAAGCCCGCGCTCACGGAAGAGCAGCTGGAGCTGCGCTTGCTGAGAGAAATAGCGGCGCTCGGCGCCAAGCAGATCAAGGCTCTCCTAAAAGAACTCCTGCCCGCCAAAATGATCGAGCCCTGCCTTAATGACCTCAAGCTCTCCCACGAAACACGCGTCTCCCAGCTCGACCAGAAAAAACGCAGAGCGCTGCGCTCATGGCTTAAGGAACTCGTATTCCCCATCTCCGCCACACGTCCCCTGGAAGAAGGCATCGTGACATCTGGCGGCGTGAAATTAAAGGAAGTCGATCCCAAGACCATGCGTTCGAAAATAGTCCCCAACCTTTTCATCACCGGCGAAACGCTGGACCTATCCGCCGACACCGGCGGCTACAACCTGCAGGCCGCGTTTTCTACCGGCTATTTAGCCGGAAGCCAAATCTAATTGCCTTATGAACACCCATACCATCCCGATCGGTCCCCGTCATTCCGAAGTCGACATCAACGGCAAAGTGAAACTGCGCGCCGTTTTCGATTACCTCCAGGAAGCCGCCGCCCAGCACGCGGAGCTCTTGGACTGCGGCATGCGCTTTCTGGCCAAGGAAAAGAAGATCTGGGTGCTCTCGAGGATGCGCGTAAGCTTCGAACGTCCTCTTCTCTTGGGAGAAAAGCTCTCGCTTCTCACTTACCCTAGAGGCTTCGACAAGCTCTTTGCCCTGCGTCCGCTCTGCATAAAAGCCGAGACAGGCGAACCGATCGTCAAGGCCCTTTCCGCCTGGCTGCTCTTGGATATTGAGAAAGGAAGGATTCTACGCCCCGCCGAAAACTTGAGCTGCGAGATGCCAAATAACAGCGACCTTCCGGGCTTTTTCGAAACGCCGGACAAGCCGAATATCCCCGAAGAAAAACTCAAGGAAGTTTTCACTTTCACCACCCGCGACGCCCAGATAGACCTGAACCGCCACATGAACAATTCGGAATACGCGCTCTACACTCATAGCGCCGTGGCTGAGCTTCTGGGCAGGACTCCGCTCTTCAAGGACCTCACCGTAAATTTCGCGAAAGCCACAAAAAGCGGCGAGACGCTGCATTGGTTCGCGGCAACAGACAACGAGAACTTCTACGTCGCCGCCAAGGACGACGCGGGCTCCGAGCGCTTCCAAGCCGCCGGCACATTGGCGTAACGCGCTTTTTAAACGCGAAAAAACAACACACATTGTCGCTCAAAAAAGTGTTTGCCCCTCGCTCACGGACTACGCTTGCATGGCCTTGATTGGCGTCCTCCGTGAGTTCGCTATGGGGCAAACACTTCTTTTGAGCTCCGCGTTTTGTTCATGGCGTTCACAGGCGCAAAAAAATAACACATATCCCTAAGCGAACTCATGGAGGATGCTCACAAAGGCCAGACACGCGTAATTGTGAGCGAGGGATATGTGTTATTTTTTTGCGCTCGATGATTTCAGCGAAGCGCGTTACTTCCGCCAGACCTCGTTCGTCAGCGTCGTGCCGTCGCCTCTGAAGACCGTCAGCGCCAGCTCGTTTTCCTTGACGTCCAGGCGTTCCACCGTCGCCCTTTCCAGGGGCTTGGTGTCGCCGACGACGTAGGGGAAGGAAAAGCCCAGTTTCTTGGCGTCTTCCTTGTTGTAGTACTGGTAGCGGTGATCATGGCCGCAGATGACGATGTCCGGCTCAGCCTTTACAAGCGTCGGCACCTGATCCTCAAAGTGGGGCTTCGCCCGTTCCCAAGTGTCTTCGCCCGTCTGCGGCGGGATGTGCATGATAACGACTTTCCAGGGAGCCTTCTTATATTTTTCGGAAGCGACTTCTTTTCTCAGCCATTCGCCCTCCTCGAGCATGTAGGGATCGAAGTCGATGGAGCCGCCGTACTGCTTGTTAAAGTCTGCCCTGTCGTCGCCGGAATCGAGGAAAAGAACGCGGGCGAAGCCTAAATCAGCCGTGCCGTAATACTGGTCGTTCCTTAGCGTGATGTAATTGGGAAGATACCTGGCGTGGGAGCCTCTCGTCTCATGATTGCCTCTGACAAAAGTGGCCATAATTCCCTTCTTGGCGAAAAAGCTCAGGGGAATGCCCAGAAGTTTAACGATATCTTCTTCGCTGTTGAAGTAGTGGCAGGGGTCGCCGTTGGAAACAGCCAGCGTAACGTCCTCGCCCGCGAGTTTCAGAAGCGGCTCGTACATGTCGTTCTGGGCGTGCACGTCCTGGAAGACCGCCGCGGTCCAGCTGCCGTCGGGTCTGACGACCGGCTTGATCATTCCTTCCTCGGACCTGACTTCCGGATGATATTTGGCGGTGAAGAATTTGAACTTTATGACCTCGGTGCCCACGAAGCGGTACCAGATCGGTTTCTTGGGATCGTAGTCTTTGACGTAGGCTTTGTGATAAAGCGTATTGCCGTCCTTTAGGCCGTATTTGGAATAGAAGGAAACTTTCCATTCGGAGTTGGTGTCCTGGCGGTATTCGAGCCAGGAGTTTGCGGGCTGGGTGGTCATCCAGTTGAAACCCACTTCATGGGAGCCGGTCAAAAGGATCCAGGGCGTCGATTCAAACAAGTTGGTAGTTGGTATTTCTCCTGCTAGGGCGGCGCAAGCCGCAAAAACGCATAAAACGATTATTTTTTTCATGTTTTTGCTTGTTTTTGGCGGTTTTTTGGCAATTTCCGCGTATTTTTTGCTATTTTGCCCCAAAAAGCCATTTTTTAGATTTATTTTTTATGGAATTATTGTGTTTTTCGCTAATTTTTGGCTATTTTTTAGCTATTTTTGCTTGTTTTTTATCAAAAACGCACTAAAACGCCATTGTTTTTAACGATTATGACCATTATTGAGGCTTTTTTTACTGTTTTTGCCTGTTTTTCTCAATTATTTGCCAAATATCGTTGATTTTTGACCAAATATCGTTGGATTTTTGATTGTTCTGGGAAGAAGAGGTCTGCTTTTGATCAACTTTTTTAGTCTCCCGCCAGTTTTCTTTGGGCAGATACAGCTCGCCAGGGGCTATCTCAAGTCGCTGCGCCAAATCGGCCGTCTTAAAGCTGCTGCCGCCCCCGCCTATGAGCACCGGAAAATCCAGGTTGTATTTTTTCGCTTCCTCTTCGCTGAGGAAAGATTCCTTGTGTTCGTGACCCGAGATCGCGAGGTCGACACCCTTGCCGACCAGGCAGGGCGCGAAGATCCTGGCGCCGTTCTCCGTCACGGGATAGCTGTGCTCTTCGGGAGATTCCCTGGGCGGGATGTGCATGAAGACTACGCGCCAGGTAGCGGTCTGCCATTCGGCGCTCTCCACTTCTTTTTTCAGCCACTCCGCCTCTTCCTGCAGATAAGCATCGAAATCAATAAGGCCGCTGTATTCGGAATGATCCTTGGGCTTGTCTTAGCCGGTATCAAGGAAAACTATCCTTGCGCAGCCTAAGGTAAGGGCGCCGTAGTATCGGTCGTTGGGGCGGGCCAGATAATCGGGAATGTCCCTGGCGGCGGCGCCGCGGCATTCGTGGTTTCCCCTGACGGCCAGCGTTATCAAGCCGTTCTTGGAAAGCGCAGCCATTGGCGTCGCCAAAAATTTGACCAAATCTGCCGTGCTTCCCGGCGCGTCGCAAATGTCACCGTTCAGCACGCACAGCGAAAGATCGTCTCCCGCCGCCTTCAGAGTCGGCAGCAAACGGGGAAGCTGATTGTGCAGATCGCAGATGACGCCGACCGCGATGCGTCCGTCCCTGGACAGGGGCGCTTTCAGTTTCACTTCCTTGCCTTCCTTGGCGCCGGAAAAACTGACGTTGTAAGCGCCGAAGCTCTTGATGGGCTCGCTCACGGGCTTGATATAGATTGGCTTCGTGGGATCGAAGCCTTTTATGAAGGAACGCTGGATCGTGCCGTTCGCCACTATGAGGCCGTCTTTGGTTTCCGGAGCAGCCGTGCGCCACTCCTCATTTTCGCTCTGACGCCAAAATACGGTGCCTTTGGCCGCGCCCCCCGTCAGGAAGGTTACCGCGAGGGTATCGGTGGCAATCAGCTGCACCCAGGGCTCCAGATTGCCCACTTTGTCGAGTGGCTGCGTTTGAGTTTGCGTCTGCGCGCCGAAAGAGACCAACGCGCTGTAAAACAGAATTGGCAGAAAAGACTTGTTCATAGGCTCCCCTTCTTTCATATCGTTTTATATTCTAACATTTCATCCTTTCGGATTCAAAAAAGGGGATCAAAAAAGAAACGCCGGAATTTTCCGGCGTTTTCTTTTAACGATCTTCCAGCTTGACGTAATAGTTCTCGTCTGTCACACAGCGGTAGGCGGGACGGATGATGCGGCGGCCCTGGAAATTCAGTTCCTCGTTGCGGTGCGCGCACCAGCCGACGATCCTGGACATGGCGAAGAGGGGAGTGTAGATCTCTTCGGGGATGCCGATGAGATCGTAGACGAAGCCGGAGTAAAGGTCGACGTTGGCGCAGAGGTCTTTCTTGCGGCCTTTCACTTTGTAGATCGTCTCGGCCGCGATCTTTTCGAATCTGAGCAGGAACTCGAATTCCTCTTCCCGGCCTTTTTCCTTCGCCAGTTCGGCGGCCATCTTTTTCAGAAGCTCCGCCCTGGGGTCGGACAGCGTATAGACCGCGTGTCCTATGCCGTAGATGAGCCCGGCGCCGTCGAAGGCTTCCTTTTTCAGGATCTTCGTAAGCAGTTTTTCCAGGGCCTTCTGGTCCCTCGGGTCTTTGAGATGCTCCCTGATGTATTTCAGCATGGCTCTGACTTTCAGATTTGCGCCGCCGTGCAGAGGGCCTTTAAGGGAGCCGATTCCCGCTGCGATGGAGGAGTAGGTGTCCGTGCCGGCGGAAGAGGTCACTCTCACCGTGAAGGTCGAGTTGTTACCGCCGCCGTGCTCCGCGTGAACGATGAGCAGAAGGTCGAGCGTTCTGGCTTCCAGAGGCGTGTAATCGGAGCCTTTCAGCATGTAGAGGAAGTTCTCCGCGAAGGAGAGATTTTCCTGCGGGTGTCTTAAGTGCAACGTCTTGCCCTGCTCCGCGTGGCGGAGCATATTGTAAGCGTAAGCGATCGTCGCGGGGATCTTGGAAATGAGCTCGATAGACTGGCGCATGAGATTGTCTCTGGAAACGTCGTCGGGATTCTTGTCGAAGGTGTAGAATTCCAGAACGCTTCTGGCCAGTATGTTCATGATATTGCTGCCTTCCAGTTCGATGATGTGCAGAATGGTCTGGTGCTCGAGGGGCATGTTGTCCCTCAAGAGATCCTGGAAGGAAGCGAGCTCTTCAGAGTCAGGCAGTCTGCCGGAGAGAAGAAGATAAGCGACTTCCTCGAAGCCGAAGCGGCCTTCCTGCATGGCCGTGGTCGCGAGGTCGGAGACTTCATAGCCCCTGTAGTAGAGGCGGCCGTTGATGGGGACCAAATTCCCGTTTTCGTCTCGTTCGTAACCTACGACGTCGCCAATATTGGTAAGACCGGCCAGCACGCCCGTGCCGTCCTCGTTTCTAAGTCCGCGCTTAACGTCCAAACGTTTGAAAAGCTCAGCGTCGATCTTCGTCGCGCCCTTCATTTCGTCGGATAATTTGCAGACTAAATATTCTGATCTGATCTTGTTGTCGCCCATAGGTCTCTCCTGCGAAAAAAAGGCGCCTTGAGTCTCCCCCAAAGCGCCTCTAAAATTGAACTGGCAGCGTCCTACTCTCCCAAAGTCTATTCTTAAGTACCATCGGCGCTACAGAGCTTAACTGCTGTGTTCGGAATGGGAACAGGTGTACCCTCTGCGCTATAACTGCCAGTAAAAATATCGGAAAGGAAG
>JAFYHD010000117.1 GCA_017539325.1 bacterium
ACCAGGATCAGATCATAGGCCGCCAGGCTTTCGGCGCGTAATTATGCAGGGCCTTGTATTCGACATAGCGGAAGCTTCCATACACGACGGTCCCGGGCTCAGGATAACCGTCTTCCTGAAAGGCTGCCCCCTGCGCTGCAAGTGGTGCCACAGTCCGGAAGGCCAGTCCCCCGCTCCCGAGCTTCTGACTTTTCCCGGCGGACAAAGGCTGGCGGGAGAGATTTGGAGCTCGCGAAAACTGGCGGAATATCTCCTGGACAAAAAAGAGCTTCTGGACGGCGTGACTTTTTCCGGAGGCGAGCCGCTTTTGCAGGCCGACTTCCTTCTGGAAGTGCTCGACATGGTAAAGGACGCGCTTCCTTCCATAATCGACACCTCCGGCCACGGATCATATGAGAAACTTAAAGCCCTGGCGGAAAAAGCAGAGAGCCTTCACTTCGGGCTAAAACTTCTTAACGAAGATTTAGCCAAGTCCTGGACAGGACAAGGCTCCGCCCTCATCTTAGAAAACATCAGGCGCCTCGACAAAGAATGCGCAACGCCCTACTGCTTTAGGCTGCCCCTTATTCCTAGCGTAACTGACAGCGAAGAAAACCTGACCGCCATCGCAAATTTGGCCAGGGAGCTCAATAATCTCACCTCCGTCGATTTCCTCCCCTACAATCCCGTCACGGGAGGAAAATACGCCGCCTGCGGAAGACAGTACGAACCGGGCTTCGATGAGAAGGCCTCTCCCCTTCTCGACCTCAAAGCCTTTCAATCAATCTGCCCCGTCAAAGCCCGGCTTCTGGACTAGTATCAATCAAGCTGCATGAACACGCGGAAGCCTATTTTGTCCTTCATATTGGAGGTGGAAGACTGGGTTTTGGTCTGTATGTTGCGGGAGGCCGAGCAGCAGGCATGACCATTCCTTCCCCAGCCACCGCCGCGAACCGTCGCGTAATTGCCTGTCAGATTGCCAACTTCGTCAACGGTCGGATCGGTATTGTGGAGATGAGAGTTGTCGATCCAGTCAAGGCACCATTCTTCCACGTTGCCGTGCATATCGTAGAGGCCCCAGGCGTTGGGAAGGTACGACCCCACGAGGGTATGGTAATCGTTGTATTCAAGGCTGGGAATATTGTCCTCAAGGTTGCCGGAGTAGCGTCCGAGATGGGCCAGGTTGGGATCCCAGTCATCGGACTGAATGTCAGTCCCGTTGTTCAAACTAGTGGTCGTTCCCGCGCGGCAGGCCATCTCCCACTGCGCTTCCGTGGGAAGGTCGAAGGTCAGGCCGGTCTTGGCGTTCAGTTTCTGGAAGAAACCGTCGGATCCTCTTAAGGTGGTGAAATCCGCGGACTCCACGGGACGCGTCGGGGCCAATACGTGCGAGGGGTTGTTTCCGGTTATGAGCTCATACTGGGCCTGCGTCACTTCGAAGACTCCGATATAATACGGCTTGGTGAGCGTAACTTCGTGCTGATAAAGATCCGTGTCTCCCCTCTTGGAGAAATCTGCGGGGCTGCCCATCAGGAAGGTGCCCGCTTCAATGCGCTTCAGAGCAAGCTTCGTCGTCTTGTACTCTTCCGTCCAGCTTTCGGGCGGTTCGGGGGAATAGCTGACGGAACCGTCGGTAAGGTCGATGGTCATGAAAGTCTTGGGCGGCGGCGGAACAACTTCGCCCGTAACTTTGATCCTCATGCTGCCGCTGGAAATGGTGTCGAAGTCCGAACCGGGAGTCCAGTAGATCTTATGGGCGCCGTTGCCCTGCACCGTACCGCTTTCGCCTTCTCCGGAAAGTGTTCCGTATTCCGAAAGCTTATAGAAGGTCGCGCCTTCGTCGGTGGTGCAGAAGAAGTCGACGGTGAACTCGTCGTTCACGTCGGAATCAAGGACGTAGTTGATAATGACCATTCTGTCGAAGGGGAAGAACTGGCCGGCCGTGACAGACTGCACGCAGCCGTCGGCTCTGGCGCTGGCCGTCGCGAAGACCGCCGCGGCGATAACGAAGGCGGCAAGAGCTTTCGCGCGCTTCCTAAGAAAGAAAAAACCGGCGATGCCGAGGATCAGGAAAGCCACAGGCTCAGGCAAAATCTTGATGGTATGACTGTATTCTTCCGTCCCCTCGTTCGTCTTGATCGTTTCCGTAAGAAGGTAGGTGTGTCCCGCGGGAAGATTGATGAACTCGGGAGCGTAGTAATCCCAATAGAAAACGCCGTCGGCGAAGGGCGCTTCCAGGTACATAAGGACTTCCTCGTAGACCGGGTTGTCCACATCCTGCACCTTGATGGAAACGTATTCCGGTTCTCCAGACGCCAGATCGCCGCTGTAATAAATGGGATCGGTGGCTTTCAAAGTCACCGCCTGTTCCATGTCGCTTTCGCTGAGGAAACTGAAGGGCTCGGAGAGACATTCGTCGCAAAGCGCCGAAACACAGAAGAGCGCCGCGATAACTGTTAGAAAGATGTTTTTCATACTGATCGTATTTGGTTCATTAATAAATGCTGTTGCCGAAACTGTCCTGGGCGACGAAGGCCGGAAAGTCGACGACTTTCAATTTCCTCACGGCTTCCGTGCCGAGATCAGGATAAGCGATGATCTCGCATTCGATTATGCTTTTGCCCAAAAGGGCGCCGCAGCCTCCCGGCGCGGCGAAA
>JAFYHD010000118.1 GCA_017539325.1 bacterium
AAATGTTCAAGATGGCAAGCACGGCAATCGCTCTTTTCGGCGCTTTTTGCGCCGTCGCCGGCATGGGCGGGGTAAAGGAGCTGAAGGAGGCGTTCGAGGCTGATCCTCCGAAAGTCATCGAGTCAGCGAAACTGACTTTCAAGGGCGTCGAAAAAGGTTACGACGTGTACAACTGCTCGATCCCGTTTTCCTATGACGGAACGGAGTATATCCTAGGGCGCGTGGAGCCGCGCGACAAGTGGGCGGCGAGCGTGACGATGCTTTTCAAGAAGACCGGCAAGGACGAGTGGACGCGCGTTTTGGAATTCGGAACTCTCGAATTAGAGGATCCGTACGTCCAGTACATCCGCGGCGAGCTCGTCGTGGGAGGGACCCGCGTCTTGAAGATCGCCGGCAACATCGCGTCGTACCGCGGAGCTTTCTACCGCGATAACAAAAAGGGCCCGCTGCACCTTGAATACTTCACGACCGGCCCGGAATTCATGAAGGACATCCGCCTCATAGAGCTGAAGGACGGACGCATCGGGGTCTTCTCGCGTCCGCGCAGCGAGGAAATAAGGAAAAAATACGGCAGCGAGGCCGTCATAGGCTTCACGACGGTCAAAGATCTCAACGAGCTAACGCCGGAGGTTATTGAAAAGGCGCCCGTTATAGAGGGGGTCTTGGGAAAGGACGAATGGGGCGGATGCAACCAGGCGTATCTCATGGACGACGGCAAGGTGCTCGTCGCCGGGCATCTGTGCTTTACCGGCTCCAAGGCTTCCAACGGAGTCAACCGCGGCGTCTACTGCAACGCGTCCTTCCTTTTCGACCCCGCGACGCACAAGGCGACGCGCATCCGCATCGTCGCCACGCGCATGCTCTACCCTGAGCAGGAACCGAAAGTCCCGCACCTCGATGACTGCGTCTTCACTTCCGGCTTCGTTTTCAATGACGACGGGACATGCGACGTGTACACAGGCCTTTGCGACTCCGCGGAAGGCCGCGTCCGTTTGAGCGCCAAAGACGTCAAATGAATCCGGCGGCCGCACTTGAAAATTGATCGGGTATTTGGTAACATATCCTTCCTATGAATTGTGATATGAGTTTTTCCATGCGGCTCAACAGGGAGTCGGACGGCTCTTTTTCCGCCCTCTGCCCCGAACTGGGCCTTTTGGCGAATGGTACGGATAGAAAAGAAGCGGCTGACCGGCTGACCACGCTCATTATGGAGTGGCTGGAAAGAAGGCAGGCCGTCGAAGTCGAAAGAGAGCCCGGTCTTCCCGGGAGCGCGAGCTGCGCTTTCAGCGTTTTTCCGCTCAGCAAAGGGAACGAGATAAGGCTGCTCTTCCTCCCCCGCGACCCCATGGTGAATTAAAAAATTAAAATTATTGATCTGCTTTGAAACTGGGCGTTAACATCGATCACGTAGCCACCCTGCGCCAGGCGCGCGGGGGAGCCGCTCCCGAGCCCGTCTATGCCGCGGCAATCGCCGAGCAGGCGGGGGCTTCCGGGATCACCGTGCATTTGCGCGAAGATCGCCGCCATATCCAGGATCGCGACGTTCGTCTCTTAAGGGAGACGGTGCAGACGAAGCTGAATCTTGAGATGGCCGTGGCGCCCGACGTCATGGAAGTCGCGTTGCAAGTCAGACCGCAGTGCTGCTGCCTGGTCCCCGAAAGGAGGCAGGAAGTAACAACGGAAGGCGGTCTGGATGTGGCGGGACAGCTTGCGCAGGTGCGCAACTGCGTCGTCAAGATGCAGAGCGTCGGCACGGTCGTGAGTCTTTTTATCGCGCCGGAAGAAGAGCAGATCATAGCGGCGGCAAAATCCGGAGCGCAGTTCATCGAACTGCACACCGGCTCTTTTGCCAACGCTAAAGGGGAAAGCGAGCAGAATTTCGAGCTGGATCGGCTGATCATCGCCGCCGAGAAAGCTCATTCGCTGGGCTTAAGAGTCAACGCCGGACACGGCCTTGATTACTTCAACGCCCATCTTATGCACCACGTCCCCTACCTCGAAGAACTAAACATCGGTCATTCCATCATATCCCGCGCCGTATTTACTGGGCTTGCCCAGGCGGTCAGGGAGATGCTTGACATAATAAAATAACCAAACACAATTAACCTGTTAAGACTTGAGCCCGAAGATTCATTCGCGGCGAAGTCTGACGAACAAAAGGAAACTTTATGTCCGTTATCTCAATTTCAGAACTTCTGGAAGCCGGAGTCCATTTCGGTCACCAGAAACGCAAACGCAACCCCAAAATGATCCCCTTCATCTTCGAAGAAAGGAAAGGGATCCACATCATCGACCTGCAGAAGACGCAGCGTTATCTCGACTACGCGACGCAGTACGCCCGCTTAGTGGCCCAGAAGGGCGGCAAGATCCTCTTTGTCTGCACTAAGCTTCAGAGCAAAGCCATCGTAAGCGATCTCGCCAAGAGCTGCGAGATGCCTTACGTCTGCGAACGCTGGCTGGGCGGCACTCTTACCAACCTCCGCACCATCCGTCAGTCCGTCCGCCGCATGAACGAGATCGAAGACCTCCAGAAGAAAGGCCTCTTCGAGAAGCTGCCCAAGAAAGAGCAGGCTGTCATGACTAGAGAATACGCCAAGTTCGACAAGAACCTCTGCGGTTTGAGAGACCTCCAGGAAGCCCCGGCGGCCATCTTCATCGTCGACGTCAACAAAGAGCGCATCGCTGTTACCGAAGCCAAGAAGCTCGGCATCCCCATCATCGCCCTTTGCGACACGAACGGCAATCCTGACAACGCCGACTTCGTCATCCCCGGCAACGACGACACCATCAGCTCCGTCACTCTGATCACGACCACGATCGCCAAGGCGATCAACGAAGGCAGAGTCTATTTCGAGGAAGTCGAGAAGCAGAGAAAGGAACGCGAGCTCTTAGAAAAAGAGCAGGAAAAATCCCAGCCCAAGCCCCGCGCCGAAAGACCGCGCCGCGCCCCCAAGGCTGAGAAGGAAGCCCCGAAAGAGGCCGCTCCCGAAGCTCCCCAGGAAGCTCCCAAGGAATAACATAAATTAACGAACAACAATACAGGAATATATTATGGCCGAAATTACCGCCAAACTGGTCAACCAACTGCGCGAGCTTACCCAAGCCGGCATGATGGAATGCAAGAAAGCCCTGGTGGAAGCCGAGGGCGACATCGAAAAAGCCAAAGAGATCTTGAGAAAACGCGGCGTGGCGAAAGCCGTCAAGAAAGCGGCCCGCGCCACCAACGAAGGCATCGTCGCCAGCTACATCCACTCCAACAACAAAGTTGGCGTGCTCATCGAAGTGGCCTGCGAATCCGACTTCGTCGCCAAGAACGAAATGTTCCAGGAGATGGTCAAGGACCTGACGATCCAGATCGCCTCCATGGCTCCGCAGTACGTTTCCCGCGAACAGGTCCCCGCCGAAGTGGTCGAGAAGGAAAAATCCTTCTACCGCGAGGAAGTGGCCAACAAGCCCGCCAACATTCAGGACAAGATCATCGAAGGCAAACTTGAGAAGTTCTATTCCGAGATCTGCCTCGTTGACCAGCCGTTCGTGAAAGACGACAAGATAAAGATCAACGACCTCATCAAGGGCGTTATCGCGAAGCTGGGCGAGAACATGGTCGTCCGCCGCTTCGTCCGTTATCAGGTCGGCGAAGAGCTGTAAAACTTAAAAAGAGCGCCCCGCAAGGCGCTCTTTTTTTTAGCCGAAACTATAAGGATCTTATGCAATTCAAACGCGTGCTGCTGAAACTCAGCGGAGAAGTTCTGGGCGGCGCTTCCGGAACGGGCCTTGACCCGGAAGCTTTGAGCCGGGTGGCCAAAGAGATCAAAGAAGCGACCGAGACGAAGACTGAGATCGCCATCGTGGTCGGCGGCGGAAACTTTTTCCGCGGCCTCTCCGAAAAGGGGCACGCCATGAACCGCGTGTCCGCCGACTACATCGGAATGTTAGGGACCGTCATGAACGCCCTGGCTTTGAAAGATTTTCTCGAGGCGGAAGGCGTCGCGGCGGAAGTGATGTCCGCGGTCGAGATGCCGCGCTTGGCCAGCCTCGTACAGCCCCTGAAAGCCAAAAGATGGCTCGCCAAGGGCAAGGTCGTGATCTTTGCCGGCGGGACCGGGCACCCCTTCTTCTCCACCGACACCACGGCGGCTCTGAGAGCGGCCGAAGTGGGCGCGGAAGTCGTTATGAAAGGCACGAAGGTGGACGGCGTCTACACCGCCGATCCCGTGAAGGATCCTAACGCCAAGAGGCTTCCCGAGCTCACCTACGACGAGGTCCTGGAGAAAGGCTTGGGCGTCATGGATCTTACCGCCATCACCATGTGCCGCCAGAACGGCATAAAGATCATGGTCTTCAACATGAAAGAATCCGGCAACATCGCCAAAGTCCTGCGCGGTGAAGCGAACTGTTCCATAATAAGCTGAAAATTTTAACGCCAACAAGGAGTTTACCTATGACAGAACTGAAATTTTATCAGTGCAAACATTGCGGCAACATCATAGCTTTCGCCAAGGCGAGCGGCGTTCCCGTCGTCTGCTGCGGTGAGAAAATGGAAGAGCTTGTTCCCAACACGACCGACGCCGCGGTCGAAAAGCATGTTCCGGAAGTTTCCCTTGAAGGCGGCAAGGCGGTCGTAAGAGTCGGCTCCACGGCCCATCCCATGACGGAAGCCCACTACATCGAATGGATCGCCATCCAGACCAAGAACGGCAACCAAAGGAAGGCCCTGACGCCCAGCGACGAACCGAAAGCGGAATTCCCTCTCCTGCCCGGCGACGAAGTCGTTATGGCGCTGGCTTACTGCAACCTGCACGGCCTCTGGAAAAAGTAATTAGATGAGGCCTACTCATTTTGCGCGCCTGGCGCTCATAATGGCGCTCTTTTTCGCCGCGGGGCATCTTCTTTACGCCGCGGCGCTCTACACGGCCAAAAGCGACCCTGTGAAAGTCGAGCGGATCGAGACGACGCGCCAAGCCGCGCCCTTCGCGCTCGACATCCTTCTCGTTCTGGGAGTCTATTTCACAGGGCTTCTGGCCTCTTCTGTCAAGAAGGCCCCCAACATCGTTTCCCGCAAGCGCCAGTACACGATCCTCTGCTTCGTGCTGCTGGTTTTCCTCGCGCTCATGATTTGGCGGACAGGACAAAATCCGGCGGTCCCGCTTGTCATGCGGCGGCACGTTTTCATGGCGGTCGTCTTCGCGCTCCTGGGCCTTTACAACAAGCGTCATTTCGCCCTGACGAAGGAAGAGGAGGCGGAGTATGAAAGGTAAGCTGCTTTTCCTTCTGGCTTCTTTATTCCTGCTCGCTTCCTGCGCGACGATTACCCCCGAGCCCGACGATCAGCCGGCTTTCGGGCCCGATCGGAAAGAAAACGCGGTTAAAGAGATCAAGGAAAACAAAAACCAGAATGCCGGGAGCGTCTTCCGCTACAGCGTCGATCTTGAGATCGAAACGCTTGACCAGGGAAAGCAGAAGATCGCTGCCATGGCGCTCTGGCAGCCCGACCGCGCGATCCGCTGGCGCCTGAGATACATGGGCTACACCTTCTTCTCCGCGCTCGGCAACAACGACGTCTGGCTGCTTTTCTTAGAGGATGCCGGCGTCGTCTACAAGTGCCCCGCCGCGCGCCTTCCGTATGTCATAGCGCCAAGCATTCCGCCTCTGGCCTGGAAGGTGCTCTCGCATTCGCTGGGCGGCTTCTGCCCCGAAACAGGACGCATCAGCAAGGCCTATGAGAGCGGCAATAAAGTCGTTTTGGAAACGGCGGACGGGAAACTGGCCTACGACGAGCTTTTCCTGCCCGCGCAAGGCTTTTGGGAAGCATCGACCGGCGAAAAATGCAAAGGCACGTTCAGCAAGCCCGAAAAAGTCAACGCGCCCCACGCCTTTGAGCCCTGCACCAACAAATATAGGGTGATGACTCTGCAGTAATGGAAGAAGCCTTTCTCCCTTCTGTTTCGGAAGAGCTTTTCAAGCCTCTCGAAGTCTGGTTTGCCGAAGCGGGCGAAAAACCCTACCGCTTCCGCCAGCTATTGGACTGGTATTTCAAGCGCCCGGAAGTCGCGAGTTTTCAGGAGCTGGGGAATTTTCCCAAGGCGCTGAGGGAAAAGCTGGAGCAAAATTTTGCTTTCCTTAGTTTGTCTTTGGAAGAGGCGAAGCTTGCTCCGGACGGCTCTAAAAAACAGACTCTGCTTTTGCGCGACGGCCTTGTGACGGAGACTGTGACGATGCCGATGGAAGGCCACACGACCGTCTGCCTCTCCACACAGGTCGGTTGTCCGGTGGGCTGCCGCTTTTGCTTCAGCGGCCGCCACGGGCTCAAGAGAAACCTGACGGCCGGCGAGATGTCTGACAGCCTGCGCTGCTCGCTTCCCGCTTCCGGCGCCGAAAGCCTGAACCTTGTCATCATGGGAATGGGAGAGCCTTTCTACAATTACGAAGCGCTGAAAAAATTCCTCTTCATCTGCAAGGAAGGCTTCGGCATCGGGTCCAGAAGAGTGACGGTCTCGACTGTGGGAGTATTGAAAGGCATAGAGTCCTTCGCGTCCGATTTTCCGCAGATGAACTTGGCGGTCTCTTTGCACGCTCCCAGGGAAGAATTGCGCAAAAAGCTCATTCCCAGAGCGCCCTCTGAAATTAGAGAGCTTATCCTTGCTCTGAAAAAATATTTTGCCTTAACGAAAAGGCTTGTCACTTTCGAATACGCCATGATCAAAGGCGTCAACGACAGCGCAAAGGAAGCCAAAGAATTGTGCGCTCTTTTGTCCGGCTTCGACTGTAAAATAAACCTCATTCCCCTAAACGACGTGCCGGGCGGAGAATTCCAGCCCAGCGCGAAAGAAACCTTGGAGCGCTTCGTAAATTATCTGAAGGAGCGCGATATGAACGTCACGGTAAGGAAAAGTCTAGGCGGCACGGTCGGTGGAGCCTGCGGGCAACTGGCCGACAAGAGGAACAACTAGTCGTTCGGCACGAAAGTGTCTTTATTCTCAGCCCACCACTTCTTCCATTCTTCCGCCGTCTGGAAATCCACGTCCGTGTAGAAACCAAGGTTGAAGACGGCCATTTCCACGACGTTGGAATAGGGATTGTCGAGGCTGTCTACCATGACCTGGTATTTTCTGCGGCCCTTGCAGTAGTCAGAGATCGTTTCAATGGCGGCGTCCCTGACGTCCTCGTTCTCGTCTGTGAGAAGGGGGATCATGTCGTCCATCATGAAGTTTACACCGGCGTAGTCCTGGATGGCGTAGAGCGTCTGCTCCCTAAGGTCGGGGCTCTCGCTTTGGAGCATTTTCCTGAAAGCCGCCCTAACGGATGGGCCGCGGCTTGTCGTTTTACTGAGCAAAGTGGCCAACTGCGCCAACACCACGACGTTGGTTTCTTTTTCAACCAGCTTTAAGAGCGCGTCGGTCTCGGCGTATTTGGAGACTTTGGTGACAGCGCTAAGATCCTCGGGCTCGAACAAATGCTCGCCTTTTATATCAAAAGATTTTACGTCGCTGCTTGCAGGCTGGGCTTTTTTCTCTTTGTCGCAGGCGGTAAGGCTGAGCGATATCGTCGCTAAAACAACAAGACAAAAACTAATTTTGGACATGCTTTTTCTCCTTAAGATTTTCTGCTCCTATTTTAGCAAAAAGCCAGTTCTGAGTTGAAGAAATCGTCCCTATGTTTTCAAAGCCGTTTTTGGTATAATCTAAAATTACCTAAAAGAACAAAATATAACGTTGGGAGAATTAATTATGGCAGATCATAAGAATTTGCTCAGGATGACAGATCTCAGCAAGGAGACGCTGGAAAAGATATTGAAAGTCTCCGCCGCTCTGAAAAAAGAACCTGAAAACGACCTGATGAAGGGCGAGACGCTCGCTTTGATATTCGAAAAACCGAGTTTGAGGACCCGCGTCAGCTTTCAGCTGGCCGCCGAGGAAATGGGCGGCCGCGCGCTCGTGCTGCGTCCGGACGAAATTAAGATGGGTGTTCGCGAAGCGGTTAAGGATATCGCCCGCTACCTTTCCAGGAACGTCACAATTGCCGCCATGCGCGTCTTCTCCCACGGAACCTTGGATGAGTTCGCCCGCTACGCCTCCATCCCCGTCGTCAACGCTCTTTGCGACGAGGAGCACCCCTGCCAGGCTTTCGCTGATCTTTTGACCATCCAGGAATGCTTCGGCAAGACCAAGGGCGTGAACATCACCTATTTGGGCGACGGCAACAATGTCTGCATCTCCCTGATGCTCGGAGCGGCCATGACCGGCGCCAACATGACGGTCGGCAGCCCCAAGGGCTTCGAACCGCCCAAGGAGATAATCGAGGAAACCAAGACGATCGCCTCCTCGACCGGCGCCGTAATAAACGTCGTAAACGATCCCAAAGCGGCGGCCAAGGGCGCCGACGTCCTTTATACGGACGTTTGGGTTAGCATGGGCCAGGAAGACGAGAAAGCCACGAAGATGAAAGCTTTCTCCGGCTTCTGTCTTGACGACGAATGCTTAAAGCTCGCCTCCCCGGAAGCGATCGTTTTGCATTGCCTGCCCGCGCACCGCGGCGAGGAGATCACCGACTCCGTCATAGAGAGTAAAAATTCCCGCGTTTTCCAGGAGGCGGAAAACCGCCGCCACGTTGAGAAGGCTGCTCTTCTCTACGCTCTGGGAAAGCTTGACCAGGTCAAGATCTGAAATTAATGGCGCTTTTCAATTTCTGGCACAAGAAGAAGGAAGAAACCAAGGAAGAGGAACTCTTCCCGAAGGTTGACCTTCACGCCCACATCCTGCCTGATGTCGACGACGGCAGCAAGGATGAGGCTATGACGCTGGAAATGATGGAAGCGGCCTTGAAAGCTTACGTCGTGCACATAAACGCCACGGCGCATCACAGGAACAGTCTGAGCCCGGAAGTCGAGGTGATAGGCAAAGCTTTCGCCAAGACAAAAGAACTGCGCGACAAGAATCTTCTTCCCCTCTCTCTTTCCTGTTCCTTCGAGACGGAATTTTATCCGGAAGTCGAGGAACTTTTCAAGACCTGCCGCGTATCCCTTACCGGCAAGGGCCAAAAATACGCCCTCGTGGAATTCACCGCGGACGTCAACAGACAGTCGGCCGTCGCGGCGGTCTTCCAGCTTTCGCTTTCCGGCTTCCGTCCGGTGATAGTCCACCCGGAGCGCTTTTACTTTGTCCAGAGCCACCCGGAAGTGGCCGGGGAGATGCAGTCGAGGGGCGCCCTAATCATGCCGAACGCCACGAGTTTCGTGGGCCATTACGGAATTACCGCCATGGACACCGCGGAAAAGATCATAAAAGACGGTTTCGCCGACGCGCTGGCGTCCGACGCGCATCGTCCGGATTATTACGAGCAGTATCTTGCCGGCTGCAAATACGTCGCAAAAAAATACGGGAACAGTCTTCTTTACGAGCTGACCTGGAAAACCCCGTGCAAGATCCTGGGCTACGAGCCCGAAAGCGAGCACGACGACTTCGATCCTTTTGAAAATTAACATATATAAAATCATAAACCATCCAAGACCAGACATACTATGAACGAACAGCAAAATTGGGAAGCCAAAACAGAAGAGCGGGACATCCGCTATTATTTTGAAGTACTTACCAAATACGCTCCTCTGATCTTCATCATCACGGTAATCACGACCGGCTTGGCCGTCGCCGTCACTCTGAACATGCACAAGGTCTACCAGGGCAAAGTCCTTCTCTGCATCGAGCCCCAGGACAACACCCTGATCGACAACAACAGAGTCAGCGACCAACGCGCCTACGCCTTGAGGCAGACGCAGATCCAGATGTTCTACAGCCGCAATCTCATCAAAAACACTCTGGAAACCTTGAGGACGAACACCCTGGCCGCCTTCTCCCTTCCCAACCGCAGGGCGACGGACGCGCAGCTGATCACGGCCTTCTCCAAGAAGATCTCGCTGAAATCAGAGATGAGGACAGACCTGGTCTGGCTCTACGTGGAGGACGAGGACAAGAAGCGCGCGGCTATTTACGCGAACACGCTGGCCGAGACTTACATTCGCTTCAACATCCAGAGCCGCATGAAAGTTATGGGGCTCTATTACGAGCAGATGAACGAAAAAGCCAACGCCAAGAAAGCCGATCTTATCGCTGAGGAACAGGCGTTGCTCGAATACAAGAGCACGAACAATTACCAGAACATCTCCGGCCACATAGAGCTGTTGAACTCCGAGATCGCCGATCTCCAGCACGATCTGCAGGCCAACCTGGCGCGTCTTGACGAAAAGGATCTCTCCGATACGGAGAAATACACGCTGAAGGAAGCCAACGGCAAGATCAACCGCGATATCGCGAACAAGAGAGCCGTCATAGTCTCCCTGGATGAGATCCTAAAGAACGTCAAGGTCCGCGAGATGCAGGTGGAATCCATCCGCAGCCAGTACAGCGATCTGCTTTCCTTGGTCTCGAAATTCGCCCTCGGCAGCAATATGAAAAACTACAACGTGCGAATCGTGGACTATGCCGAAACTCCCACAAATCCCATCAAGCCCAACGCAGTCAACAACCTCATCATGGGCCTTGTTATCGGCTTGCTTTTGGGCCTTGGCTTGACTTTCTTCCTCGAGTACTGGGACGATACGCTTAAGACGCCCGACGACGTCGAGCGCTTCATCCATCTGCCGGTCATGGGCACCGTTCCCAAGATGCTTAAGAGCAACAACGTCCAGGAGCTCGAGCGCATCGTGGAATTCTATCCCAAGAGCATCATCACCGAAAGCTACCAGTCCATCAGGACGAACATTCTCTTCTCGAGCTCCAAGCCCATAAAGACGATGGTCATCACCAGCTCGGCCATGAGTGAAGGTAAGACGACGACCGCGTCCAACGTCGCCCAGGTCATGGCGGCCGCCGGCGACAAGGTCCTTTTGATCGACGCCGATATGCGCCGTCCGCGCGTGCACAAGATCTTCGGCCTTGAGAACGAAGGCGGTCTCTCCGCTTATCTGGTCGGCATGAAGGAAATCGGCGACTTGGTCAGCAAGACGACCATGCCGAACCTCGACATCATCAACGCGGGCCACACGCCTCCCGTGCCGGTTGAGCTTCTGAACTCCCCGAGGCTGGGCGAACTGATCAAGTGGGCCGGCGAGCATTACGACAGAGTGATCGTCGACGCTCCGCCTTACATGGTCGTGACGGACTCCGCCATCATCGCCCAGCACACCGACGCGGCGCTCCTGGTCGCCAACGGCGACAGAACGCCGAGGGATCAGGTCAAGAACTGCGTGCTGTCCCTGAAGAAGATCAACATCAACGTTCTCGGCATCATATTGAACAACGTCGACATCAGCCGCGGCGGATATTACCGCTACGGGTACACCTATTCCTACTACCGCTCTTACCGCGCTTACCGCAGCTCTTACAGGAGCGCTTACAAGAGCGCATACAAGAGTGCCTATAAGAGCGCTTACAGAAGCGACGATGACAGCAAGAAGAAAGAGGTGAAGACGGCTGCCGCTAATCCGGCCGACAACCGCCGCAAAGCTCTCGAAGCTTATGAGAAGATGCTGAAAGAGCGGGAAGCGGCCAAATCTGAAGGCAAGGAAAACAAGGAAAACGAAAAAAAGAGCTAAGGAGCTTTTATGAGCAACAAGAGCCGCACGATCTGCCTGACGGGCATACTCGCGATCTTTCTATCATCCCTGCCCTGCGTTTACTTCCTGTCCCTGCAGGAATATGTGCGCTTGGCCGTTCTCGGCGTTTTCATACTCTCCCTCCTCCTCTTCTACCGCAAGGATTTCTCCAAGGGCCTTTGGCGCAGGGCGGTCTTTGGCTTTTGCGTGGTCTTTCTTGTCTATGCCTGCGATCCTCTGACCTCGGGCGGGCTTGACCCCACCAAAGAGATAGCGCCGATCAGGTATTTCTACGCCGTCGTTGTCATCTTCTTTGCTTTTCTGTGTTTTGTGGCGATCCTGGCCAAACTTCTTTTCAACCGCCAGATCTTCAGGAATTTCGCCAAGCAGATACCGTTGGGCGAGTGGCTGGCTTATTTTGTGGTGCTGATCGCGCTGCTTTTCCTGGCGGCTTCGGAAGCGATCGGAATGATCAGGAACGCCAATCCTTTGCTCTATGTGGCCCTGACTTGCGTGAAGCCCCTGGCCGCGCTGGTGCTCTTCTTTTCTCTGGCGCGTTTCTGCGCCCCGGGAAGCCACGACTCCGAAAGAAGCGAATCGCAAAGCTCCGGGAGGATCAATCTTAGCTATGAGGCGATCGTCCTTTGTTTCGTCGTCCTGGCTGCCTACGCCGTAGTCTTTGGCGGCGCCAGGGTCGGCGTGGCGATCAAAAACACGCGCTTTTTGACCCGCGACATGAACCGTCTTAAAGCTGTCGAGAAAGAACGGGACATTTTCGACAAGCTGATGCGCGCTTTCTCCCTTTGCGACGAGGAAGCCGCCAAGGTCTACAAGCTCGGGTATTATGCCGGAGAACGCGAATGGGCGAAAGTCGAGAAAGCCGCTTCCGACGAATTAAAGAGCCGCCGCAACCTCGAAACGGAGGCCATGATCGCGTCCTGCATCGGCAGCACCCAATTTTACAATGCCACTTTTTACGTTGATTCTTTGGACAGCAACTATCGTTTCGCGACCGGTTCCGTCACGCAGAACCTCGTAAACGTTATGCAGGGGGCGCACAAGGACAGCTACCTGCTCTACCTTTTGTCCAAGCTCCACGCTTTGTCAGGCAATCTTGTCCTTTCGCGCAATTATCTCCAGTCTTTCAGCTTCAACTACCCGGATCATCCCAACGCGGCTTTCCTTGCCGG
>JAFYHD010000119.1 GCA_017539325.1 bacterium
ACGCTTAAGCTGAGCGGAACGCTTAGCGAAACCGCCATGAAAGCGCTTGCAGAAGGGGAGAGCAGCGTCTCGATCCGCAACGCTCTCGGCAGCTGCCTTTCTGTTCCGACACTGCTTCCCGAAGCGAAGAATGGTTTCGGGACGAAGACCGCTACCCAAAAGATCTCCGTCAAATCGAAAAAAGGAAAATTCAGTTGGGCGGAAAAAGACGTTACCGCGAATTTTGCTTTTGTGGTTGGGACCGAAACAAATAATCCAACGAAAGCGTCTTTGAAATCTTCCGGAACGATAAATACGAAAGACATCGACAATTTCAAGACTGAAAAGGCAGCGGTTTTGGACATACTGTCCCACGAAAACAGCTCCGGAAGCGTCGCCGCCTACGCTTTCACTCCTGAACTTGTTGGCAAAAACTTTAAGCACGCGTACAAAGGCGCGGATCTGCAAGTCAAATTTTCCGCCAATTCCAAGGGCAATGCGACGGCGGCATTCAAGCTTCTTCCCAACGCCGCCTCCCCCGCGTTTGTTGGCGGGTATGTTCCTCCCGCCCCTCCGGCAGTGACAAACAGGTTGTACATGGTCATCGATCTTTCGGGAGGCCCTGACGCCGAAAGCTATCCGATAAGCTATCTAAACGGAGTTCCCGAAGGCGGCTGGACGGAGGAATACAAGACCACGAAGATGGTGCTTAGCAAGATCAACGCCGGCAAATTCACCATGGGCAGCCCCGAGGATGAACTTGGAAGGGACGAGGACGAAGTCCAGCGCGAAGTGACTTTGACAAAAGATTTTTTCATTGGCGTGTTTGCGACAACTCAAAAACAGTACGACCTGATAATGGGATCAAATCCGTCAAATCATAAAGGCGATGCCAGACCGGTGGAATGCGTTTCATACAAAACGATTCGAGGAAGGGAAGAAGGAGCCGGCTGGCCTGAGAGCAGCGACGTTGACTCGGATTCTTTTCTTGGCGTTCTGCGCGCCAAGACCAATCAGGCTTTCGACCTTCCCACGGAAGCGCAGTGGGAGTACGCCTGCAGAGCAGGCACTACCACAGCTTTGAACAGCGGGAAGAATTTGTCTATATTTGATGAGTGCGACGAAATGGCTGAGGTCGGCCGCTATTGGTACAATGGCGGCAGCGATAAGGATGATGACGGCAATTACATCGCTCATGCCAAAGTTGGTTCGTATCTTCCGAACGCCTGGGGATTGTACGATATGCATGGCAACGTGGATGAGTGGTGTCTGGATTGGTGGGAGAATTGGAACAGAGATCCGGCCACAGACCCGCATGGCGGAGAAGAAGGAGATAAGCGTATTGTCCGGGGCGGAAGCTGGGGCAATCACGCCTCCAGCTGCCGCTCTGCTTTCCGCATCTTCTACAGCCCTGGCTTCACCTCCGACTCCCTCGGCTTCCGCGTTGTCCTGGTTCAAAGCGAGTAGATGTGATTTTAACATTTCAAGGCCCGCGTCCGCGGGCCTTTTTTGATACAATTTTAACGTTAAAATCAATACAGTTAACGCTTAACGCTGAGAAAATCAAATGAAAAAAGCGATCCTTTTAGCCGTTGTCGCACTATTAAGCCTTGCCGCTTTCTGCGACGAGTGTTGGTCGGAAGCCGGCAGCTTCGACGGAAGCGAGCTTACGACGATCGTCCTGAAACCCACCGATCCGATATCCTACAGCAGCGCCCTATCGGACGGGGCTCCTGTCTCTTTGACCATAGAGGCGGTCGACGAGTCGGACGAGACCATCGTCGCCGGAATTTTTTCCAACGCCTCCGGAACGGCTTTGGAAGGAACGACTGTCTGGAACTACTACGCGCCCGAGTATTCTCATCTGCCCAAGAGCGACACCTACGAGATAACCGAGACCGTCACCAGCTCCAGGGGAAGCGAAGCCTTCTCCTGCACCGTCACCATTTTGCCCGAGCCGGCGCTTTTCGCGCTTCTTTCGCTCGTTTGCGCGCTTTTCCTGCGCGGGCGCGTCAAAGTTACCGCCGTTTTCCTGGCGCTTCTCTGCGTTTCAACTTTCAGCGCCAAAGCCGACGGAGCGGTCGGCAGCGTCAGCTTCCTGCAGATCAAGCCCTGTTCCAAGAACGTGATCATAAATTATACGATGACTCCCGCGAACGCTGACGCGCTTTATGACATGAAGTTCTACGGTTCCGTTGACAACGGCGCGACGACCTTCGAGCTCAGGGAAAAAGGCACGCTTCAGGGAGCGCTCTATCCCTCGCTCAACGAAACTTTCTGCGGCGCGGGAAACCACAAAGTCATCTGGATCCCGGACGAAAGCTTTCATTCAGTCAAGACCGACGCCTTCAAAGTTAAGGTCCAGGCCGAGGCGTTTGACAGCTCAAAGACTTACATGGTCATAGACATTTCCGGCGGAATAGACGCGGAAAGTTACCCGGTCTCTTACCTTTCCGATGTGCCCGAGGGCGGCTGGACGGAAGAGTACAAGACTTTGAAGCTTGTTTTGCGCGCTATACCCGCGGGAACATACATTATGGGAAGTCCGGAAGGCGAGGTCGGCAGGGCGGCCAACGAGATCGAGCATAAAGTGACGCTGACCAGACCTTTCTATGCCGGCGTGTTCGAAGTCACCCAGAAGCAGTACGAATTGGTCATGGGCATCAACCCGGCTGAATATGAAGGCTACACGAGGCCGGTGGAAAAAGTTTCCTACGACGACATCCGCGGGTCGGAAAAGGGCGCCGGCTGGCCGGCTAACAACGCGGTGGACGAAAATTCCTTCATGGGCGTTCTGCGCGCCAAGACCGGGCTCGCTTTCGATTTGCCCACGGAAGGGCAGTGGGAGTTCGCCTGCAGGGGATTGACGACTACGGCTCTTAACAACGGCAAGAATCTTACGGGGACTGACGCGTGCCCCAATTTGGGCGAAGTGGCGCGTTATTGGAACAACGGCGGAAAAAGCTCGGCGCATTATGCGGTCGGCGGTTATGATCCCAACCCCTGGGGGCTTTACGACATGCACGGCAACGTTTACGAGTGGTGCCTCGACTGGTATAAGGAATATCTTGACAGCGATTCCGTTACTGACCCCAAAGGAGAGACAAGCGGAAACTATCGAGCCATCAGGGGCGGAAGCTGGAACGACAACGCCCAATACTGTCGTTCCGCTACGCGCCGCTACCGCAGTTGTACCCCAAGCAAGAGCTACAATGACCTGGGATTCCGCGTTTTCCTTACCAAGTAAGGTTCAGCCTTACAGCGAAGTGATGAAGACGCCGAAGAGGATCATGATCGTTCCCAGGACGCTCATGAGGCAGGGCGTTTCGCCGAGCATGGCCCAGGCTAGAAGCATGGTGATTACAGGGCAGAGATAGATGCCCACGGCGCATTTTACGGTGCCGATGATCTGGGAGGCCTTGTTCCAGGCCGTGAAGCTTATGGCCGAGGCCAGGACGCCCAGGAATGTCAGGGGCAGCAAGAATTTCAGCTGCAGGAAGCGGGAAAAGTTGAAGCTTAAGCCGAACAATCCGTGCAGGCCGTCCACCGGGCTCAAGAGGAAGAGGGGAAGCAGCATCACCAGGGCCCAGAAGAAGGAGCGTCTGATCTGGAAGAACTGGTTGTAGCCTTTGGCGTTCAATTTATCCATAACGATGGAATAGAAGCCCCAGCTGAGCATGCAAAGGCAGGCCAGGAAATCGCCCAGAGGATGCAGGTGCAAATTGAAGTTTCCCCGGGTGCTTACCAAAACTATACCGATTAAAGCCAGGATAAGACCGGGCCAGAAGGAGGGCCTGAGCTTAATCTTAAGCCAGAAGCGGCCCAATATGGCCGTCATCACTGGGGCGGCGGCCACGATAATGGAAACGTTGGAAGCGGTGGAATAATAGAGCGCGCAGTTCTCCAGCATCTGGTAAAAAGCCGCGCCGGTCATGCCCAGGAAGAAGAAGAGCCATTCGTCGCCCTTATTGATCTTGTCCACCCTGGGATAGATCCCCCAAAGGACCACGTAGGCCAGAAGGAAACGGAAATACTGGATCTCCAGGGCCGAAAAATCCGCCAAAAGGTATTTGGTCGCCACGAAGGTGGCGGCCCAGACTACGACGGCAACTCCAGCCAGGAAATACCCGAACAATTTGAATTTGAAAGTCATATGAAAGAAGATTATAACAAAATCGTGGAATCGCGGGTTATGCTAAAATAATATAAAGAAAGTATTTTCCCTTTAACCTGACACGCGAGGTAAAATTATGTCCGACAGCTTCACAAAAACCACCACGACCTCTTTGGGGTCAAGACTCGGCTCTTCGCTGATAGGCGTTATCATCGGCATCGTGCTGTTCATTGCGGCCTTCCCCGTTATCTTCTGGAACGAAGGCCGAGCCATTAAAAGGACGAAAGCGTTGAACGAGGGCGAAAAAGTCTGCGTGACGATAGACGCCGCGGCTCCGGCCGCGGATACGGAAGGGAAACTGGTGCACTTGGCCGGAATGGTGAAGACTCCCGACCGTTTGGGCGACGAAGTCTTCGGCGTCTCCGTTTCCAATTCGCTGCGTTTCGCCAGAATAGTGCAGATGTACCAGTGGCAGGAAACGAGCCATTCCGAAACGAAGAAGAAGACCGGCGGCGGCACGGAGACCACCACGACTTACACCTATTCCAAGATCTGGTCCGACGAGCCCATAGACTCTTCTTCCTTCGAGAAGCCGGAAGGCCATGAGAATCCCGTCGACTGGCCAGTTAACGGCGAGAAGTGGCAGGTCCCCGAGGCTACGCTTGGCGTTTTCTCGCTGACCGCCGACCAGATCGAAAGGGCCGGCAAAGAGGCCCCCTTCACGCCTTTTGTGACGAACAATATGCCGCTGCCAAGCGGGCTTGACGCCGCTTACGTAAGGATTCCCGGCGGCTTCTTCCTCAGCGCTTCCGCGGGCTCCAGCGTCTCCGCTCCCAAAGTGGGCGACGTCAAGGTGACCTTTGAATCAGCTCCCGTCTGCGAGATCAGTATGGCCGGCAGGAAAGAAGGCAACACGATAAGGAAATACCAAACGGCCAACGGCGAACTGATACTGCAGTACAACGGCAATCTGTCCAAGGAGGCGATCTTCGCCGCGGCGCACCGCGACAACACCATCATCACCTGGCTCATCAGAATAGCGGCGCTTCTGATGTTCTTCTTCGGCTTGAAGCTCATAGTGGGTCCCCTGAACGTCCTGTCTGACATCATTCCTTTCTTCGGCAACATCATGGATTTCGTGACTGGCACGGCGACTTTCCTTATCGCGCTCGTTTTGACGCTCATCACGGTGGCGATCGCCTGGCTCACGGTCCGTCCTGTTATTGGCATCGCGCTCATCGCGATCGCGGTTGTTTTGATCGTCCTCGCGAAGAAGAAAGGCAAAGGGAAAACGCAAGCGGTCCAGCAGCAATAATTCATGTCGAAAAGCGTTTTCATAGTTCTGCTCTGCGTCCTTTTTCTGGCCGTCGGCTTCTGGCTGGGAAGGGGAAAGGACGGCAGAGCGTCTCTTCAAAACGGCCGGCCCCTGCCTAAGGCCGGTGCGGCCGCTAAGGCTCCCGCAGACGAGGACGCGCTTCCCGAAGTTTCCTCCGCCAACTACGCGGAGGGATCTTCCGCCGCCGCGGGCGTACCTTATGAAAGCGCCGCCACAAAGAAGAACGCGGGCGCTGTTAAAAGCGTTGATCTGCCTTACATCGAAGGCGAACTTATCCTGCGCCCAAAAGAAGGCGTATCCAGGGCGGAACTGATAGCGCTTCTGAAAGAGCGAGGCATCGCCGTGATAGGCGACATCCCGGAACTTGATCTTATCAGAGTCTCCCTGCCGGACGACATGTCAGTCGGCGACGCGCAGAAATTCCTGAAGGAAAAGGACGCGGTCTCGGAGACTGTGAGGAACGCTCCCGTGACATTGGAGCCCGCGCCCGCGGCGGAAAACATCAGGCAGGGGACGCCGGTCGGAAGCTCGGCCCTGAAACTTATGTCCGGGGAGATCTTGGGCAAGGGCAGGGACGGCGACGGAATACTGGTGGCTGTTCTTGACACCGGCGTGGACGACGGCAATCCTTCCCTCGCGGGCCAGACCTTCGGCGGCTATGACATCGTCAACGACATGGCCTTTGTCACGGACAGGAACGGGCACGGCACGGCCTGCGCGTCGCTGATCGCCGGGAAAGGCGGCGAGGGCGGCGTCCTTGGCGCGGCTCCCAAAGCGAAGATCCTGCCCGTGAAAGTCATGGACGACTCCGGAAAAAGCGACGGATTCGCCATCGCCAAGGGAATAGTCTACGCGGTGGAAAAAGGCGCCAAAGTAATAAACCTCAGCCTGGGCACGACCTCGGAGACGACGCTTTTGGATTCCGCTATCGATTACGCGCTTGGGAAGGGCGTTTTGGTAGTGGCCGCTTCCGGCAACGAAGGCAAGGAAGGCGAGAACTATCCCTCGACCGTTGACGGCGTCTTGTGCGTCGGCGCGGTGGACGGCGAAAAGTGGAAAGCGGCTTTCTCAAACTACGGCCCGAAAATAGACCTTGTCGCGCCTGGCGTTCTGGTCGCGGCGGCGGCTCCGGAAGGAGGCGTTGTATTGATGAGCGGAACAAGCGCCGCGGCGCCTCTCGTTTCCGGCGCGGCGGCTAGCGTCTGGTCGGAGAATCCCAACTGGAGCGCGGAAAAAGTCGCGGAAAAACTTATGGCGGAAGCCGACGACCTCGGGTCCCCCGGGGCGGACGACTGGTACGGATCTGGGCTCGTCAACCTGTACAGGGCTTTGAGGACGATCAAGGAAAAAGACCTGGCGCTCGCGAGCCTCTATTTCGATCCCCCGGAACTTATCCAGGGCGAGAGCACGGAAATGGTCGCGGTCTTCCAGAACCGCGGGACGGAAAGGATAGTGGACGGAGCCGCCGTCATAAAGATCGACGAGAAAGAGGAGAAGGTTCTTCTGCCTTACCTGGAGCCCGGCGCTTCGGCGGAAGTGAGGCGTTCCTTTAATCTGCCGGAAGGCCGCGCGAAGAGGGAGATGTACCTGGAAATAAGGGCGGACGCTTCTTCTGACGCGCGTTTCGAAAACAACGGAAAAAGAATTTTAATCAGTCAAGGAAAATAAAGATGAAAATATTGGTTTCAGGCGCCAACGGAATGCTGGCAAGAGCGGTGAGGGAAAGATTGTCCTGGGAACACGAACTCTTCCTGACGGACGTCGGGGAGATGAACATTCTCGACAAGGCCGAAATTAAAAAGGTCTGCGACATCGCCAAGCCGCATCTGATCCTGAACTGCGCGGCCTACACCGCGGTGGACAAGGCCGAGGAGG
>JAFYHD010000016.1 GCA_017539325.1 bacterium
GCCGTTGGCGACGACCAAAGGCCAGACGCCGAAGAGGAAGGACCAGGCCGTCATCAAAACGGCGCGGTAACGCATGTTGGCGCCGTTGATGGCGGCTTCCGTGATGGGCACGCCGATCTCGTGTTCCTGCTTAGAGAATTCTACCATAAGAATGGCGTTCTTGCCGGCCAGACCAATCAGCATGACAAGGCCAAGCTGAGCGTAGATGCCGAGTTCGGAATGCGTGACCTTAAGGCCGATAAGGCCGCCCAGAAGCGCGATGACGACGGAGAGCATGACGGGCACGGGAATGCACCAGCTTTCGTATTGGCCGACCAAAAAGAGGTAGGCGAAAAGACAGGCCAGGCCGATGAGCAGGCCAAGCTGGTTCTCGTTGTTCTTCTCCTGGTAGCTTAAGTCCACCCACTCGATGTGGTAACCCTTGGGCAAAGGCGTTTCCTCGATGACCTTCATCAGTTCGCCGCTCGTCACGCCGGGCGCGGCCATGCCGTTCATGCCGGCGCACATCAGTTTGTTCATGCGCTGGATGACCTTTGGGCCGACCGTGTAGCGCATCGTGCCAAGAGAGGAGAGCGGAACTTCGGCGCCGGTGTTGCTGGGGATCATCAGTTCGTCGATGTTTTCTATTGAGCTGCGTTCCGCCGCGTCCGCCTGGATCTTGACGTAATAGTTCTCACCGTTCATGGTGAAGTCGTTGATGTAGAAGGAAGCCAGCTTGCTTTGCAGCGTCGCGAAAACGTTGGCGACGGAGACGTTCAGGCTCTGGGCTTTCTCCCTGTCGAGGTCGAAGTAGATCTGAGGCGTGTTGGCGTTGAAACTCGACATGACGTAGAGAGTTTCAGGGCGCATGGTGAGTTCATAGGACATCTTCTGGGCGACGGCGGAAAGCTTAATCGGGTCGGAGTCGGAGTCCGAGCAGATCTTGTAGGAAACGCCGCCCGTGGCGCCCAGACCCATGATGGCCGGCGGAATGAAGCAGTTTACGGAGGCGGATGGTATGGTGGCGGCGGCTTTCTGGATAGTCCCCAGAATGGCGGTGTGGCTCAGCTCCTTGCTCTCGCGCTCGTTCCAGTCTTTCAGCTGGACGATGAGCATGCCGTAGTTCTCGCCGTTGCCGTTTATGATGTTCTGGCCGGAAACGGAGAAGCAGGACTTGATGCCGCCGATGTCTTTCACCTTGTCCCTGAATTCCGTCAGGGCCCTTTCGGTGCGGGCCAACGTGGCGCCCGGCGAGAGCTCGAGGTTGCAGAGAATGACGCCCTTGTCCTCCGTCGGAAGGAAGGCGGAGGGGATCATGCCGTGCACCTTGAAAGCGAGCCAGCAGCAGACGGCGAAAAGTATTATCGTGATGATCCCCCTGCGGACCAGAAGCTTCACGACGAAGAGGTAGATGCTGCGGGAGCAGTTCAATATCAGGTTGAAGGGCGCGAAGACCCAAAGCGCCTTCTTTCTCGGCGGCCTCAGGATCAAAGAGCAGAGAGCCGGCGAGAGCGTAAGCGCGACGAGCGTCGAAAAGCACAGAGACACGCACATCGTGACGGAGAACTGGCGGTAGATGTTGCCGACCATGCCGCCGTAAAAAGCCAGAGGCACGTAGCAGGCGACCGTCACCAGAGTCGTCGCGATAATGGCGCCCGTTATCTGCTGCATGGATTTCGAGGCCGCGTCGCGCGCGGAAAGACCTTCCCTTTCCATCAGCGACTGGCAGTTCTCGACGACGACGATGGCGTCGTCCACCAACGATCCTATGACAAGGATCAAGCCGAACATCGTCAAAACGTTGATGGAATATCCGAGAATGTAAATGACAGGGAAAGTCGCGAGCAGCGACACCGGGATGGCGACCGCGGGAACGATCGTGGCGCGCCAGTCCTGCAAAAAGAGGAAGGTGATGACGATGACCAGAACAAGCGCGATGACCAGCGTTTCCACGATCTCCTTGATCGTCGTCTTGATGAACTTGGTGGGATCGTAGGCCACTTCGTAATGGACGCCCTCCGGGAAGCGGGGCTTGTATTCCTCTAAGAGCTTGTTGATGTTGTTGACGGTGTCGAGGGCGTTGGCGTCGCTGGTTCGGAAGGCGGCCATGCCGACGCAGGCCCTGCCGTCAAGGAGACCCATGCCGGAATAAGAGCGCGAGCCCAATTCCACTCTCGCGATGTCCGATATTTTCACCATGGAGCCGTCGGACCCCGTTCTCAGAACGATGTTGCCGAAATCTTCCGTTGTCAGAAGGCGGCCCTTCATGTCGATCTTGTATTCGACGTATTCGTTGCTCGATTCCGAGCCGATCGTGCCGGCGGCGGCCTGCAGGTTCTGGCTCTGGATGGCGGCGATTATGTTGGCGGTAGTGATGCCCAATCCCGCCATGCGGAAAGGATCGAGCCAGATGCGCATGGAGTAGACGCGCTCGCCGAAGACGGCGACGGAGGAGACGCCCTCCAGGCGGGAGATGCCGTCCTTTATGGTCGTGTTGACGAAGTTGTTGAGGTCCAGGAGCGAATAGTCGTCGTCGCTCAGGAAGGCGTAGATGGTAAGGAAGTCGCCCGAGCGTTTGTGGATGTTGACGCCGACCTTTTTCACTTCCTCGGGAAGCTTCGCCTCCGCCCTTTTCACGGCGTTCTGGACGTTGACCATCGCCATGTCGTAGTCGATGCCGGACTGGAAGACGATGGAGCAGCTGTAAGAGCCGTTGTCGTCGCAGGAGGACGTGAAGTAGAGGAGGTGCTCGACGCCGTTGATCTCGGCTTCCAGGGGCACCGCGACGGTCTCCTGGACCGCCTGGGCGGAAGCGCCGGCGTAGTTGCAGCCGACGAAGATCTGGGGAGGAGCGATCTCAGGGTATTCCGCTACCGGGATGTTCGGAATGGATATGGCGCCGGCGAAAAGCAAAACAAGGCTGATGACCATGGCCAGACGCGGCCTTTCGATGAAGATCTCAGAAAACATGTCTTACTCCTCGGCAGGCACGACTTCTGATCCGGGGACGACTTTGAGCATACCGTCGGTGACGACCCGCTCGCCTGCCTTCAAGCCTTCCAAAATGATCTGCTTGTCGCCCTTCTGGACGCCTTCTTTGACGTTGCGGCGGCTGGGAATGTTCTTTTCGTCCAGGACGTAAACGTAGGAGGCGGCTCCGTCGTGCATGACGGCGCTAGGCGTTACGCAAGGATATATTTCTTTTTCGTTCTTTCTCAAAAGGACGGAGACCGTGGAGCCGGGGCTGAGCTTGTTGTCCGGGTTGGCGAAAACGGCGTAGAGGATCACCGTGTCCGTCGCTTCGTTGGACTGGTTTTCCGTAATGGTCACCTTGCCGGTAAGGGGATAAAGGGAGCCGTCGCCAAGCTTGACGCTCACTTCCGCCTTTTCCTTCAGCTCGTTTTCGCTGCCGTAATCCTTCAGGAAATCTTTGTTAGAGATGGCGAAGCGCACTCTCAAAGGATCCTGCTGGATGACGGAGGCAAGGATGCCCGAAGCGGGCGTGACGTAGTTGCCTTTGGTTATGGCGGTCGTGCCGACCTTGCCGTTTATCGGGGAAGTGATGACGGTGTAGCTAAGGTTCTCTTTTGCCTTTATGAGGTTCGCTTCCGCGGACTGGACCGCCGCGTTGGCGACCGCGAGCTGGCTCTTCGCGTTGTCGAAGTTGTCCTTGCTCGTCACCTGCTTGCTGTAGAGATCCTCCATTCTCTTGAAGGTCTGCTCCGCGTACTCCGCTTTGGCTTTGGCTTCCGCGAGCAAGCCTTCCGCGGCCATCACTTCGGCCTTGTAGGGGACGTCGTCAAGTTTGTACATGATCTGACCTTCCGTAACGAAAGTGCCTTCCTCGAAGCCGACTTCCTTAAGTTCGCCGCTCACCCTGGCGACAAGGTCGACCTTGGCCGGGCTTGTGACGCGGCCGGTGTAGCGGTGCTGGGTGATGTTTTCAGTGGTTCCGACGGTGCCGACGGAAACGTAAGCTTTCGTAGCGCCCGGCGCTTCCGCGGCCAAAAGGCCGAGGCTGGTCAAAAAGACAAGGATGGATAGTTTCGCTTTGTTCATCATTTCCTCTGTTGAGAATTGCTTATCGCGTTATTTTTTTTCATTATTAAGAGTTATTATAGCAATTTTTGGCGTTTCGTAGATAGGGGAAAATACTAAACGTTTTTGACCTCTTTTGCATTATGATGTGGAAATTGCTACCATATACACAATTGTGACTGGTTTCATTATTTATTCAATAATCAATCTTAAAGTTAATTAACACATAATCTATGGCAAACACGGATAATTTTACTGAAGAATCTTTCTCCGAGGAACAGGCGGTCGAAAGCAAGACCGTATCGAACGTTGAAAAGCCCCGCAAGAGCTTTTTCATCAGCGATTTCTTCAATCGTTTGAACGCCGGCATGATCGATTTTCTGCTCTTTTTGGGCGGCGTTACGCTTGTGCTTTACGTTGCTGATTTTTTCAAGGATGAAAGCGTTGTCAACGGAGTGACGTTGGAAAAGGAACCCGCGCTCGTTATGCAGCTGAAGTATTTCGTCATCGGCTTGTGGTTTTTCTTCTCCGTCATCATGCGCGACGCCTGGGGATACAGCCGCAGCGTCGGCAAACGTTTCTGTAATCTCAAGATCTTCACGGTGCGCTCTCCGAAGCCCCGTTTCTTCCACTCCTTTTTGAGAAACCTGACGACCCTTGTCCCGGTCGTCGTCATCTTCGCCGCCATGGCGCTGAATGAAAAAGGCACGCTCGGCAAAGAGGCGGAAAAGGCTGTCATAATTGCCGGCTACGCGGTCATGATCCTCGAGGCTTTCCTTGCCTTGATCGGCTTGAGAAGAATAGGCGACCTCATCGCCGGGACGAAAGTCATCTTCTTCAAGGAAAACGTCCAGAAGAACTACCGCTACAACCGTTTCTCAAACGACAACGGCGGCAATTATCAACCGCGTTACCGCAACAACAACTATTACCGCAACAATAACAACCGTTATTAGTTGAGCGCTGATCCGCAGTCGGCCGCGAGTTTATTTGCCTTCGCGGCCTTCTTTGCGGAACTTAGTTTTTCGTCCAGTTGTATCTTTACGAAGGCGGAGCCCATGACGACTCCGTCCGCTATTTTGGCGACACGTCTCGCCATTTCGGGGTCGCTTACGCCGAAGCCCGCCGCCACGGGAAGCTTTGACATTTTCTTCAGTTCGCGGACATTGTCTTTGAGATCTTTCGGCAGCTCCGTCCGCGTTCCGGTCACGCCCTTGAAGATGATGTAGTAGACGAAGCCGCCTATCCCTTTCAAAATTTCTTTCGCCCTCGTTTTGGGCGTGGCGGGAGAAATGAGCGGGATAAGGTCGAGCCCGTATTTGTCGAGGATAGGTTTTATTTCCTTCCTTTCCTCCAGGGGGACGTCCACCACCAGTATACCGTCCGCGCCCGCTTCCTTGGCGGCAGCCGCGAATTTCTCCGGGCCCATGTGGAAGATCAGATTGTAATAGCTGAAGAGCACGAA
>JAFYHD010000017.1 GCA_017539325.1 bacterium
ATGAGGGCCAGGATGCCGAGGAAAGCGGGCTCGGGCAGCGTGCCGGACTTGATCAGCTCGACCTTGAAGTTGTCGATGTAGTAGCCGTCGGAGCCGCTGAAGGTGTAGTTGCGGAACTGCAGGAAGTTCTCGTTGTTGCCAGCCGCGCCGGGGACATACTCGTTGTCGAAATGGTAAGTTTCGCCGTCGAATTCAGCGTAATGCAGGACCCAGGGGCGGTCGTTTTCGCCGCCGGTCGTGCCGATCGTGAAAGTGTAGGCCACGTTGAACCACTGGCCGTAGGGGGCAAGATTGGGAACGTCGACGTTCTTGAAGGGTTCGCCGCCCAGCTTGATGCCGCCTTCCGTGTGGCTCAGGCTGACTTCGCCCATCCTGTGGCCGAGGTCGGTGCCGAAGACGAGGTACGGCGTGACGCCTTCGGGATAGTACATATCCATGGAGACGCGGACGTCATAGGTGGGATAGATAACGTCAGGCATGTTGACCGCGGTGTGGATCTGTCCAGCGCCCGTGATCTTCAGGCACTGGTTGCCGGCGTCTTCGGGGTCGGCAGCAATCACATTGGCCGCGCCGGTCTCGCCCCAAGCGGGCTCGAGTTTGACGTCGCCGCCCAACGGCATGCGGTCAAAATCGGTGGCGTAGAGCGCCCAGCCCAAGCCTTTGTTGCCGTTCTGAGCCACGATGGAGTGGGTGAAGGATTTGTCTTCCTCACCGTTGTTGTAAGAATAGGTTATGGTGGCCGCGGGCATGCTGCGGACGTTTTCCGGCAGATTGGCGGTGAATTCGACGGTCACGGGTTCGCCGGGAGCAACTTCGACTTCCTTGGAGAAGAGGCCGTCCATGGTAAGCCAGGCGTCGTCGGAATCAACGTCAACGGTCACGGTGGCGGAAGCGCCGGTGGCGGAGATCACGGTCTCGAGGCCTTCGGCTTCGCCGATCTTCACGACGCCGGGCGTGGTGGCGGTCACGTTGGAAGTGGGAGGAACGTCGACGAATTCGCATTTCAGATCATCGACGTAAAAGTGGCCCTGGCCGCCCCAAATGAAGAAGCGCAGACGGCGGAATTTGTCGGGAGCCGTCTGGCTGCCGATGGGGATGTTCAGTTTGGTGTAGGTCACATCGCCGAAGGTGCATTCGCGGAGGAAGGCGCCGTTGGCGGTGGTGTTGATAGTGTAGCTGAAGTAGACCCATTCGTCGCGGGGCTCGGAATTGGCAACGGTGTACTGCGGAGAGCAGGCGGAGAACTTAATGCCGAACTGGCCGTCCTTCTTGATGAAGTGGTTCTCGCTCAAGCCGTCGTTGCTGCCGAAGATGATGTCGCCGGTGTATTCGCCGGACTCGTCATACTTCTGCGTCGGGCGCTTGACCATCATGGACACCTTGTAGTCGTACTTGGCCGACTGTCCGCCCGTGTTGTCGATGTTCCAGTGAATGCCGAACAGGCCGCTGGCGTTGACATGCAAACACTTGTCGCTGTCGTAGCCGCCTTCTTCGACGAGGGCGTTGCCGTCCGTGCCGGGGGTGCCGTAGGCGGTGGTCCAGCCGTTCTGGCCGATAACGTTCGTGCCGACCGCGTAGCCTTCGAAGTTATCCTCGACGATCGTAGTGGGGTCAGCCTGAGCCATCAGCGCGCAAAGCAGAAGCGCGGTGGTTAAAACTAGAGCTTTTTTCATTATGATGTTTTCCTTCCCCTGTTCGGGGGGTTGTTGTTAAAAGGCTTTTCGTCCATTTTGTTTTGGGAGATTCAGTTTATCATAGTGTTATCATTTTTGCAACTCGGCCTGTTTCTTTAAGGAAGGTCTCGGGGGAGAAAAAAGACGTTGGCTTTTGGTATAATTTAGGTGAATCTTTTCACAAAGGAGCTTTATGACTTACGAGATCACCTCTCCTCCTCCGGATCTGACGGTCACCGTCCAGGGCCGCCTCGACACGCTTACCTCCCCCAAACTGGAAAGCGAATTGGAGCCGAGCATCGCCCAGGCCAAGAACCTTGTTCTGGATGTTACCGGCGTGGATTACCTCTCCAGCGCCGGGCTGCGCCTGCTTCTTACCTTGCAGAAACGTTTCAAAAGGGAAGGCGGCAGCTTCAAGCTTCGCGGCATTCAGCCGGGCGTGATGGAGATACTCCGCATGACGGGCTTTTTGAAGATCCTATCCGTTGAATAAGCCTGCTTTATGCGCCGATCATTTCAATTGTGGCTTTTTGTTTCCGTGGCGCTCGCTTTCGCCGCGCTCTTCTATCTGACCTATTACCTTCAGACGAAAGAGGCTTTCGGTTCCTCGGAAGCCATGATCGAACTGAGGATGGACGATGCCAAGAAGCAGATCGCCATCAACGAGAACAACCTCAAAGCCGTGCTTGACATCTGCAACGCCTCGATGGCCAACGACGTCAAGACCGTGGCTTATATCCTCTCGTGCGCGCCGGCCTTCGCCACCAACGCTTACAAGCTGGAAGAGCTGCGCCGCGTCATGGGCTACGACGAGGTCCACATCATCAACAGGCACGCGCTTATTGAGAACAGCGCCATCGATCCCGTCCTTGGCAACGCGGAAAACTACATCGGCTTCAATCTTAAGCTTCACGCCCAGTCCGAACCCTTCGTCCACGGCATCGGCAAGCAGGATTTCGTCCTGGTCCAGCCGCCTCTGCCCAGGGGAATGGACCGCAAGCTCTTCCAATACGGCGGCGCTTCCAGACTCGACGACGAAGGCATCGTGCAGCTGGGCATCTCCGTCAGCTTCCTGGAAAGGGCGATGGAAAACAACTCCCTGGCGACTCTCTCCCCCGGCTTGCGTATCGGCGTTGGCGGAGAGATCCTTATTGTGCGCGGCGAAAAGATCGTTGGCGCCGCCAGGGTCGACCTTGAAGGCCGCACGCTCACCTCCGTAGGATTGGATCCCGAGCTCATATCCAAGCTCCATCAGGGCGAGGGCTCTTTTTCCGCCGAGATAGACGGCGTGGATTTCTTCGGTTTGTATGTTCAGAGCGGCGACCTTACGCTCCTTGGCGTTATGCCTACCTACGAGGTTACGAGGAAAAGGAACAGCATCGCCATCCAGCTTGTCATTTC
>JAFYHD010000120.1 GCA_017539325.1 bacterium
CCTTCCGGAGTTTCGCATAGGAACGCCCAAGAAGATAAGTGCAGCGCGTTGGAGGAAACGTTTACGAAGTGATAATAACTGGGGCTGTAAGCCTCCAATCCCATGACGAGCGCCCTTTTGCCCTCGTTCTCCAAAACGAAAGGCATACTGCCGTATTTTCCGCTGGACGCCCGGTAATAGCCCCCGGTGAGCGCGCTCCCGGAGGGGAAATTCGGCTTCGCCTCGCCGTCCAGCACGCGGAGTTTGACGCGGTAGGAATAATTGGTCTGCAAACCGTCCAGGAGCCAGAGATCTTTTTTGTGAAGGGTCAAGGCTCCGCTCTCTTCCCTGTCGCTGCACCAGCTTCTCGTCACGGTGGAACCCATGGTGACTTCCGGCTTGCCCTCCAAGAGGAAGCCGTCTTTCCTGGCTTCCAGAATTTTCGCGGAAATGTATTTTCCGCCACAGGAGGAAAGGAAACTTACGGTCTCGCCTACCCAGTCCCAATCCTGCCAAAGGCTGCCTATGCGCTCTCTACCGGCTTCCTGGCAAAACTTATCCCACTGTTCTTTTTCGATCTTGCCGTAGGGCTTTTCCGTTATGGTGACGAAAAGGTTCGTCTCACCGCCTCTTTCCTCATAAGCGGTTTTCAAGACCATGAAGCCCCGGTAGGGCTCGAGCGTTTTTTTGTCCAGGTCGAAAAAAGCGCTCAAACGGTCGACCTTCCAATAAGGCAGAAATCTGTTGTCGCCTTTCACGACTCCTGTGAAAACAAGGCTTTCCCCGAGAAGCGAATCGTTTCGGCGTGAACGGTCGACATCCAGTTCGTCAAGGAGCGAGGCGGCAAGCTGCGGCGCTCTCTCCTCTTCGCCTTTCTCGCCAAGATAGTCTTCGCAGGCTTTGGTTATTTTCAGGGAATTCTCCTCCTCCGCGTCCAGAACCGCGAGATTCGCCATTTCGTTTCCGGAAGCGTCCCGGAGGGAAGTCAGAGGTGGATAGTTTGGGAAAACGTTCTCCGCGCTTTGCATTTGATCCTCGAAGCGGAAACGGTACGCGACCGAGCCTCCGTCATCGTTTTGCCAGCCGGAGGAAAAGGTTTTGTAAAGGCCTTCGTTCTTGGGCGCGGAATCGCAGAGCGCCAAAGCGTGGGCCAGAACCGCGTCCTCGCCGTTTTCCAACATGTCGCTCAAGACATGGTTTCTGCTCTCATCCAAATGCAAACTGATCATGGCGCTGAATGCGAGCGCCATGAGAGAAAAAAAGCCAAGGAGCAGCACTGTCATGATCAGCGCCGCTCCTTTGGCTTTTATTTTCCCGTTAAAGATCATCTTCTCCTGATGAGCCAAGCTAAAACGAGAGCGAAAGCGAAAAAGCAGGCCGGTTCCGGAATGGGAGCCAGCGCGCCTAAGTAATACTCGCCCCTATCCGCGTCGGAATCATAGTTGGGACGAAGGAAAAAGACGTCTTCGGGGTCGACGGAAAGGAACTTCGCCTCGCCGACGACGGGATAATCGCCGTAGGAGTCGACCTCTTCGAAAAGGTTGTCCCTGAATCTGACCTTTTCGCTCCAGAATTCCTCCGCGAACTGGACGGCCGTTTCGCCTTTCTGGAAAATGTTGTCCTCGACGTAGGTCGTTCCCCTCGGGTCAAGCCCCGTGTCGGTGAGGGAAACGTGCGTGCCGGAAGCGAGGACGCAGGTGTTGTGGCTGAATTCCAGATCGTCGCAGACGCCGGAATACAGGACCGCGGTCTGCTGATTGAAGAAAAGGTTCTGCTTGATCTTGACGTTTTCCGTTAGCCTGGAATAGACCGCGTTCGTCCAGCCCTCGAAGACCATGGCTCTTCCTCCGCCTATGAAGGTGTTGCTGACAACGAGAGCCTTTTCCTGGGAGGAAAGGTGCATAAGGTCGCCCTCGCCCTCAAACTTGCAGTTCCAGACCATTGACCAGTGGTCCGCGTCCACAAGAGCCTGGTTATGGCGCTGGTCCAGGTCTCTCAACCTGAAGCAAACGTTGCCGTTTGTGGCGTAGAATTCGCAGTTCCTGACGCCGAAGCGCATCTTTTCAGGAGTTTCCCTGACAGACTCTTCCCAGGAGACCCAGACTTGAACGTCGGCGCAGTAGCAGATCCCGGCCGGAGCCGCGATATCGTTTCTGACGATCAGGTTCTCAAGGCCGACCTGGGCCGGCGGCATGCAGGCGTAGAAGGGACTGGCGTAATTGTCGCCGCTCTTTATGACGGTCTGCGCCACTTCGCCGGTGACGGTGATCTCAGGCTTCACTTCGCCGTAACCCGCAAGGCGCATGGCGTTCTTGTTGGGGATCTCGATGGGGCCGTAATACGGTTTGTCCGTACCCTTGATCCAGATGGTGTCCGCGGAGAACGTCGCGTTGCTGGCTAAGGAGGCCGCCACGGCTTCCTGGATAGTCTTGAAAGGCGCTTCCTCGGTTCCCTGGGATTCGCCTTCGAAGGTGTTGTCAACGTACCAGTCGATCCAACCGGCGCCCTGGAGAGTCAAAGCTAAAGAAAGGACAAAAAGAGTTGCTAAAAGTGTCTTGCGCATAGTTTTTTAGATTGTTGGTTATATCGTGTTACATTTTACCTAAATCGTGTCACGCAATCAAGAACGCAATTTTTTCGTTTTCGCGACCGCTTACTTATACAAGGAGGACCAAATATGAAAAAACAACTGTTTTTCGTAGCCGCGATCGGCGCGCTGTTGAATCCCGTTTTCCTTTTAGCGGAAAACATAACCATCGCCAGATCAAATTTCGGAGACACTTCCGTATGGGAGTATGTTTCCAATCCCAGTCAGTACCAGGAGGAGAAGTCACACTGGGGCGTTCTTACGGAACTGAACGAACACACAGCGGACGAGGGCGTTCCCTTCTGGGGCATCGGCGGCCTCGCGAAGAACAGCGAAGGGAAAAGCTATTATCATACTCTTAGCTTCTTGCCGCGGCAGATCGTCGGGGCGACCAACGTAACAATGGAATTTTCCTATTTCGCCGAGGGGCTCGACTCCGGCGAGAACATCCAGTGGTGCCTTTTCTGCGACACCACCAATCTTTTCGGAAGCCTCACCAAATCCCGGCTCGACACCAGCAACGAGTGGGAAACAGTCTCTATACCTGTCCCTGGGGACGCCGATTCCGCCGGAATGATCTTCAGGATCAAGCAGCAGGGCGCTTCGGATTACGCCGGCATCGGCAACCTTACGTTAAAGGGCGAAGCATGCCAGGAGCGCGGCGCGTTCCCAAACCTTTCCGTAACCACCGCCAACTGGGACAGGGTGGAGATCGGCTTGGATCTTAGCGAAGACATGAACCTGCTCTGCCGTTCCGCAAACAAAAACTATTTCGTCACCAACCGCCCGCAAAATGAATGCTCGTACGAAGTCGGCGCCATTCTTGGAAGAACCGAGGTGGTGTCCGTCAATGAAAGCTCGTTTTGCGACTCTAACGTCGCTCCCGGGAGCACCTATTATTACAAGGCCTGGGGCTGTTCACCTGAGGGATATTATTCCTGCGGCAGTCAGATCAAAGAAGTGACGGTTCCCGAGCTTCCTGTTATCGATGTGGCGGTGCCGAGCGTCGAAGCTGGAACGCTGAATGACGAAACGGCCGTTCTTCTGAGGCCTGAGGTCGATGAGAAGCTGACCGTCCTAGTCGACGTCGCCACATCGAGGGATTTCCTCCCAAATCCCGGGCTCTTCTTCTCCGAATACGGCAAAGGCTCAGGCAACAACCGCTACCTAGAGATCTACAACCCCTGTCCGGAAGACGTGGAGCTGGATGGAATGAACGTCTGCATCTTCAAGAACGGATCCGTGGCCGCCAGCCAAACGCTGTCACTCTTTGGTCCACTCCCCTCTTTTGAAACGCTGCTCATCTGCAACAACAAGGCTGACGCTGAACTAACGAATGTTGCCGACATCGTCAGCGCGAAAATAGACTTTACCGGCAACGACGCGGTGGCTTTAATTAAGGGCGACGAGATATTGGACATCATAGGCGTGATCGGCGAAGATCCCGGGACCGCCTGGCCAATTGGGGAATACGCGACCGGCACCGCCAACCACACCATCATAAGGTACCCGTATGTGAACCGCGGCTCATCCGTCTGGCGCAGCAAGGAGTGGGAAGTTTTGGAAAAAGACTTCTTCAACGACCTCAAGAACCACGAGTGTTCGGAAACGCGGGAAGGGACTATCGTCTACGAGGCTCTTAGCGTCCCTGAGGACGGCCTGGCGCTGACAAATCTGTCGGTCGGCAAACTATACTACCTCAGGGCCAAAACCGCCTATAAAGGCGCCACAGGGGCTTACGGAGGCGTTTGCGGACCATTCCAGCTCATACCCGAGCCTGGCGCGCTGCTTTTGCTGGTCCTGCTTCTCTTGGGCGCTTCTTCCTTGCGTTCCTTTCCCCTTTAAGGTAGAATTATAGCTACCAAAATAAGAGGAAAAGCATGCAGCTGACATTACTGAAAGGAAAGATCCACCGCGCCAGAGTGACGGAATGCGACCTGCACTACGCGGGCAGCATCTGCATAGACGAAGATCTCATGGCCGCCGCCAACATACTCCCCTATGAGCGCGTCTCGGTCGCGAACGTGACCAACGGCGCCCGCTTCGACACCTACGTTCTCCCCGCCCCCAAGGGCAGCGGGACGATCGCCATTTACGGCGCGGCCGCCCACCTTGCGAAATTGAACGACATCATCATTATTTTCGTCTGGGCCAATATGGAGGAAAAGGAAGCGAAAGGCTTCAAGCCTTCCATCTGCCTTGTGGACGAGAACAACAAGGTAAAGTTCTAGCGAAACTGAAACTGCAACAAAAAAGGCGGGCAAAAGCCCGCCTTTTTTGTTTTAGCTTTTACCTTTGTCAGCGCTTGCGCAGGGAAAGAGCCAAAGCGATGGCCAAAAGTCCGACCGTTACGGGCTCGGGAACACTGACGTCGTGGGCGGAAAGTTTGGAGAACCAGACGCCGGTGGCGTACAATTCGTCTGGGCCGTCGTTCTGGGTCTTGATACCCACGCTCTTAAGCGGCTGATCGTCGAAGCCGCCGTTCAAAGGAACGTCGCCTTCCGCGAAGTTGGTCACGACGCCGTTTACGCTGCAGGAAAGCGCGCAGCCGTAGGCCACGTCGGTGTCAAGCGTGAAGGAAAGGGTGTTCCACTTGTCAAGCGGCGCCCTGAACCATTCCATGAAATCCGCGCCGGACATATAGCCTATCAAGGCTTCGTTGTTTTCCTTGTCGCGGCGGATCCTAATCGGCAGGAAGCCCGTCTCGCCGTTCTGGGTCAAGTCGACGTAAGTGGTGTTCTCGTTCTTCTCCATCAAAAATTCCGCGTTGACGGTGAAGGTGGAGCCGACCGGGCTGAGAGCCGGAACGGAGGCGAAGGATGATTCGGGGAAATACACGGCGCGTTTGCTGTCCCTTTCACTGACGTAGGGAGAAGCGCCCTTGTTCTGGACTTCCCAGTAATCCTGGCCCTTCAGGTTGCCTTCGGCGTAGAAGGGGGCGCTGAAATCAGTGTCGTAGTACCAGCCGCCCTTGGCAAAAGTGACAAGGGAGGTGATGGCGTTGTCAAGCGCGCCGCCGACAGCGCCGTAAGCGTAGCGCATCCTGGAGCGGAAGAAGCCGTCATCCAGGCCGTCCCTCTTGACGCCGACGCTCAATTTTCCGCTCTCCTCTATGACGCCCGTGGCGTTGGTGGTGACGAAGACGTTTTCGGGATAATCGAGGAAAGTCACTTCGTATTGGAAGGGAATCGATCCGCCGTTCACCACAGTGTCTTCGATGACAGTCTCGGTCTCGCCGAAAGCGTAAACGCCGTTCAGCTGGGGTTCATAGGTCTCGGGACGCGGAATGTCCTCGAACTTCAGGTTGTCAATGAGCCACATGGCGTCCGTGGAATTGGCGCCGCAGCTCATGCAGAACTTAGTGAAGCGGTAGACGGGCGTGATCCACTGGCTGGCCTTCTTGGAAAGCTCAACGCTTGTACCGAAGTTCGTCGTGAAGTCGCCCAGGGTCAGGTCCGTCATAAGGTAGCGCCTGTAGTCGACCGTGAAGGAGAAATCAAGCCAGGTGTCCAGGGGGAATTTCTGGTCGCCCAAAAGATTGGTCTTCTGCGCCGGGCCGTTGCCGAAAGAGTAGAGGTAGAAGTAATCCTGCTCTTTTTCCCTGACGAACCAGAAGCTGACGGATCTGTACCAGACGTCGTTCTGGATGTAGAAATAGTCGGCCTCGGAGTCGGCCGCGCTGCCCTTGTACATCTTCATGCTGACCGTGAGTATTCCGCCCGTTGGGGAATAGACGTCGCACATGTAGCCTTCGTAGCCGCCGGATCTCACGACGTAGCCGCAGTTGCCGTCGAAGCCGTAGGCGACGTTGGTGACCACCATCTCATTGCCTTCGTGCTGATAATCGCCCACCCAGGTGTTCTGGCCGTCGATGCCGCCTATGTGCATGTAGGGAGACTCGAAGTTCTCGGCGTAGATGACGCTGCCGTTGGGGCAGCAGACCGGGATGGTCTTGCTGCCGTATTCGCCGCCGTCGATAGTGACCATGGCGCGGAAATAGCCGTCGGTCATGACGTTCCTGTCAACGGAAAGCGTAAGCTCGACAGCGCCTTCGCAGGTGCCGGCAGCGGGAGTGACGCTCAGCCATTCCGGCGAATCCTCGACCGTGACGGTGTATTCGAAAGAGCCCGTCGTCTTGTTGGCGACCGTAAGTTTCACTTCGGTCGCGGTGCGGGAGAAGATGGGCTGGGAAGGCGTGATGTCGAATTCCTTGTCCGGCGGCAAGGGGCAGGTCTCGATCTTGAAGTTGTCAAGCCTGCCGGAATGCATGATGCGGATGCCGTCCGGCAGATTGCCGCAGCCTTCCACGGAAGCGCTCTTGTAGAGCATACCGTCGTCCCTTATGACTTGGTCGCCGAGCCTGATCTCTTCTATAGACCTGGTGGCGGGAGAAATTATGATACCGCAGTACTGATAGCTGCCAACGGCAAGCTCGCCGACTTTGAAAGTCTGCTGGCCGGAAGCGTTGCTGTAGGTGACCTGGCCGTCGCCGCTGGCGTTGAGGGTCAGCTCGATTATTTCAACGTCGTAGTTCTTGCCGCTGCTTCCAAGGGCGTGCAGCTTGACAAAAAAGGGATTAGAGGAGCTCTCGGGTACGGAAGCCCAGAAAGAGACTTGGAGTTTCGCGTTGCCCGGGCACAGTTCGGAAATGTCGAAACTGGTCTGATGGTTGGTGCCGTACTGGGAGTCGGAGTCGTCGCAGTAAAGGAACTGGTCTCCGCTTTTGGCGGCCGCCGTGTTGTTGGAAACGGCCACGATGCCGCCGCCGCCCCACCAGCTTTTTACCCAGTTGTTCTGGCCTTCAACGTCGCCCGGCACATAGCCTTCGCTCGTTTCAAAGTCGATCGTGAAGATCGTGTTGGTCTCCCCGGCCAAAACGGTCACAACGCCGAGGGCAAACAGTAACAGTAATTTTTTCATAACTTATCTCAGTTGGTTAATGTGTTAAGGTTTAGTACAGATAAATAGGATGCGAATCGGGATTCTTGCCGAAGAGCGTGACGTCGTCGATCTTTTTGATGACCGGCCCCTTGAGGAGCGCGTAGAGCAGACGCTCGACGCCCACGCCGCCGCCGAAGGTCGAGGGGAAGAGGTCGGATCCGTCTTCGCCCTTCATGGCCGCCGCGGCCAAGAAAGGCGCGTAGCCGCTCAGTTCCTCGACGTTGGTTATTTCGCCGTTGCGGTCGAAAGCGGGGCGCGTCATGATGATCTTGTTGTCCACCAATCTTTCAATGATGGGCTCGTAGAGCCATTCCCTGATGGCGCCGGACAAAACTTCCAAGGCTCCGCCCATGCCGCCTTCGGCAAGCTGGCTCTGCGCGCAGAGGTCGTAGTTGTAGATGTCCCTGGAAGGTACGTCCTCCAGCGGCCTTTTCGTGCCGTCCTTTCTGAGGTAGGGGTAGACAAGGTCGTAGTTTTCGCGCATGATGCCCTTGATCCAGAAGAACTGGCTTTTCGCGGAGTCTCCCAATTCCTTTTCCGAAGCGTCCCCCACTTCGTCCCTGAAGAAGGCCGGGAACGGTTTTTCAGGCACCGTAAGCGTTACGCCCAATGCCTTGAGATCATCCGCGTTCTTTTCGATGAGGGCTTTCACGGTGAAGATGATCATGTCCTCGAAGAAAGCGAGCGCCTTCTGATAATCTTCGGATAGGATGGCTTTGACTTTCTCTTCCTCGTCAAAGTATTCCTCGAGCGTCACGAATTTTTCCCGCCTGAGCTCGACGTCCATCTGGGAAAAGTCGATGAGATAGCGGCCGCGCTGTTCGCCGGTCGGGCTCTCGAGCTCCAGCCTTATGTTCGGGGAGTCTATGTAGACGCCCTTCAGAAGGGGGTTGGTGCAGGCCAAAAACTTCGAGTAGATCATCGAGTGCGTGGTCTTGTAAGGCTGGCCTTTGTAGCGGATGGTGGGAGAATACTCGATGTCGTGGGCCAGAGGGTCCGTCACCGGCGAAAGGGAGACGCGCTCCAGGTTCAGAAGGCCGTTTCCGCTCAAGAAATTCTGCATAGCCTGGACCATGGTCGTCCTGATCCTCAAAACATGGAAAATCCTTTCGCTTCTCCATTTTTCCATGTACTGCTTTCTAGTGAAAGCCTTGAGTCCGCTGCCCGATTGCTTCAGCGCGGCGTGAAAGCGCGCAAGGCTGGCGCCTATCTCATCTCGTTCCTGCATTTATATCCCTTAGTTTTATTTTCCGTTCATTTTGTCGTTAAGTTTGGAAATGGCCTGGTTCCTGGAGATCAGATTGTCCTCCATCCTGAAGCCGCCGCCGCCGGGACCGCCGCGTCTGCCGCCTCTGCCGCCTCTGCCGCCGCGGCCTCCGCCGAAGCCCTCGAAAGCCATGACGAGGTCGTCGCCGCTGCTTTCAAGATCTTTCATGATGCTCCTGGCCGTGGCATAGTCGCCTTCCTCGATGGCCTTGTTGGCAAGAGAGTACTGAAGGCCCGTGACGTTGCGCACGCCCCACTCGTTGACCGCCTCGGTCCCCTTGCTGGACGCCATCAAGTCTTTGTAAGTGCTAAGCGCGTCCTGGTAATTGTTCTGCATGAGGTTCCAGGCCGCTGTCTCAGCCCTGAGCTGCGCAGCGGCGTACGAGTCGGGATACTGCCTGATAAGGTCTTCCCTCGCCTGAACCATTTCCTGCATGCGCTTTTCCCTGTCTTCCTGGCTCTCGTTGCGGTTGCCGCCCCAGCGGAACCTGGTCTTCTCCTGAAGCTCCGTGAAGGCCGCACCGTAGTTGTCGCTGTCGCTCTTGCGCTGGGTGTCCCTGAGTTCGCGCATGGTGGCCTGGTATTTCTCGCGGCGTTTCTCCATCGTCTTTTCTTCGACGAGTTCCGCCATGGCGGAAACTTCGATGTCCTCGTTGGTGGACAGAACGTCGAAGCCGGCGGCCACCATCATCTGTTCCAAGTTGTAAAGCTTTTCGTTGAAAGAAGCCAGAATATCGTCAACGTCGCCGCTTGCGGAAACGCTCGGGATTTCCGTTTTGGGTTTCGGCGCTTTTTCAAGGCCCGCCATGCGTTTCTCAATCTTCTCGAGCCTGTTCTCCAGGCTTCTCAGAGAAAGAGCGACGCTCTTCATTTCATCGTCGTTGGTTTTCTTCTCGCAGCCGGCAAGAGAAACGAGGGCCGCGATAAGACCTATGGCTAGGATATGTTTGTTCATATGTCCTCCCTTATTTAGGGTTTAATCCATTTTAACATTTATTAGGGTCTCAAAGGCTTTTGAGGTAGCGCCGGAGCGCCTCCCGCCATTCGGGGGGCGTCTTTCCGGTGGCCTTGCTGTATTTTTCCAAACAAAGCACGGAATACGCCGGGCGCGGGGCCGGGCGCGGGAATTCCTTGGTCGTAACGGGCTTTACGGTAACTTTATGCGCCTTGTCTATCATGCCGAGCGCGTAAGCTTCCTCGATCGCGCCGCAGGCGAAATCGTACCAGCTGATCCCGCCCTGGTTGGTGAAGTGGTAGTAGCCTCTGGCCCCAACGGAAATAAGGTTAAGCAGCGCCTCAGCCAGGTCCTGCGTGAACGTTGGGGAACCCACCTGGTCGTTGACGACCGTCAGAAGCTCCCTTTCCTTGGCGAGCTTGATCATCGTGTCGGGGAAATTCTTCCCGCCCTTGCCGTAGAGCCAGGCCGTCCTGACGATCAAAAATACGCAGCCGCTCTTTTCGATGGCCAGCTCGCCTTCCCTTTTAGTCACGGCGTAAACGCCCCTGGGGGCCGTAGGATCGTCCTCTTTCATAGGATGGCTGCCGTCGCCGAAGAAAACGAAGTCGGTGCTTATCGAAACAAGCGGGATGCCTCTCTCCTTGCATTCGCCGGCGAGATTCGCCGGGCCCTCGGCATTCAGCCGTCTTGCGAAAGCCTCGTCCTCCTCGGCCTTGTCCACCGCGGTGTAGGCCGCGCAGTTCAGGATCAGATGCGGCTTGGCGATGTCGCAGACCTTTTTAATTTCGGCCTTGTCGAGAATGTTCATCTCCCCGACGTCCGTCAGGAAGAGTTCGTGTTCCC
>JAFYHD010000121.1 GCA_017539325.1 bacterium
AACACATGAGAAGTACTCATAAATCACTCGCGGTTTTTAGGGTTTAAGAGGATTGAACACACACGACATATGATACATTTTTGCCCCCTTCCTGTCAATTTAAGGCGCGCGTCCGGCCTCCCTCAGGATAAGCGTGTAAGTCCCAAGCTCATCCGTCCTCAGGACCTTGTAGCCAAGCCTTTCATATTTTTCCATAAGTCGCTTGTGCGGATGGCCATAGGGGTTAGGGCCGACGGAGAGAAGGGATATTTTAGGCCGCAGTTTGGCCAAAAAATACTCGTTTCCGGCCGAACTTGAACCGTGATGGGGGATCTTGTAGACGGCCACGGGCGTAAGACCGCCATCACGGCCCCTCAGAAGGTCAAATTCATAGGTTTTGGGCAGGTCGCCGGTCCACATAAGGGAATACCCCTTAAAGGGGGTCAGAAGGACTAGGGAGCGGGAATTGCTCGTGGGGGGAAGGGGGTCGGCTGGGGGCCAGAGCGCCGTTGAATCGCCGTATTTTTGGCCTTTCGTTAAGGTAACCCACTTTACGCCTAGCTTTTCCGCCAGACGCATGAGCTCCCAGCCGTTGGTCTCGAACGACATTATGGGCGGAGCTATGATCGTTTTCGTCCTGACCGCGCTGATGATGTCCTTGGCGCCGCCCATGTGGTCGTCGTCATAGTGCGAGATGTAGAGGCAGTCGATCTTCTGCGCGCCCAGATTGCGGAGATAGGGGACGGCGACCGTTTCTCCCTTGGAAGAGTTCCCCATGGAACGCCCGCAGTCCATAACGAAGAGCGGACCGAGGTCGGAGCGCATCACGAAGCAGTCGCCCTGGCCGACGTCGAGTGCGGTCACTCTGAGAGCATCGTCGTATACGGGCGGTTTGAAGGCCTTGATGCACAAGAGCAGAAGCAGGCAGAGGAAAATATCCCGGTGCAGCCTTTCGCCTGTCTTGCAGTGCAGCGCGAAGAACGCGATGGCAAGATAATAGACGAACACTGTGAAAACGGAAAAGGGAGGAACGTTGATCGTCAGCCATGGCGTTTCTCCGAACAGCGCGATGAGCGGCATGAGCTTTTCCCAAAGACAGAGCGCCTGGTCATAGAATAGGGAGGAAACAGAAGCGGGCAGAAGGTAGAAGACCGCCAGCCGCCACAAGCCGGCGCTGAGCATTACGGCGCACAGGGGAATTATGACAACGTTCATGAGAAAGCCGAAGGGCGTCACCATATGCAGCATGGCAAGGATGACGGGAAGAGTGAAGAGCGTGACACAGAAAGTGATCTTCAGGCTCTGCAGAAAATACTCCTTAATAAAACGCGCGGTCTTTTCCCAAAAGTTTCTGTTCTCGTCTTTCGCGCTGAACTGCGAGGCGATGCTCGGCAGGATAATGAGCAGTGCCGCGGTCGCAGAGAAGGAGAGCAGCGAGGAATAGGAGAAGATCTGCTTCGGCGAGATCACGCCGTAGAGCCAGGCAGCCACCATAAGGAAATGCAAGGAGAGCGTCGCCTTGTTGAAGACTCTGCCGAGGACGATGAGCGTCATAAGTATGACGGCCCTCAGAACGGAAGGCCTATCTCCCAAAAAAAGCACGTATCCCCAGAGGAAAGGCAGAAGCGGAACTTCGAAGGCGAGTCTTGAGATCCCGAGCGTTCTTAGAAGCATGATCCAGACTCCGCTGATGAGGCCGATGTGCAATCCTGAGACCGCGAGGATGTGCGCGACGCCGCTCTTCCTCAAGCCTTTCTCAATAGGGTCGGGCAGAGATTCCTCGCTGCCCAGAAGCATCAGCCTTAAAAGCAGGGCGGCGTTTGGATACTTGTCGCTTTGCAGCGCGGCAAATGCTTTTTCACGCAGCTTCCTCATTAGTCCAGGTTCTGCGCACGCGCTTCTGTCAAGCGTTATCTCATGTCCTTTGACTGTGCCTTCGCGGTAGACATTGCGCCGCGAGTAATAGGCGCGCTTCTCGAAGCAGCCCGGGGCGTCCTTGCCTTTGATGGGTTTCAGCTTCACTTTCGCCTCGATCTTTGTCCCGGCTTCCATAATAATGGGTTTGTCGGCGTAAATGGAAAGCAAAAGTTTTTCGCCCTCGCATTTCACTTCCAACCTCGCGTAATATTTTCTCCCGTCTTGCCCGCCCTGCCAGGAAGCGTCCCACAGCAGTTCGCAGCGCAGGATCTTTTCCTCGGTGTTGCTGTTCGGGGAAACGTCCACCGCGGCGTAGTTGACGAGCCCTCCGACCAGCCCGCCAAAGTAGATGGTAAGACATTGCCAGAACCGTCTTCTCCCTCTCAGCGCAAGGTAACTTGCAAGGAAGAAGAGCAAAGCCAGCGCCAAAAGCAGCCATAGGGGAATGGGGGAGACGATCTCCGACAGCAGCGTTCCGGAAAGCGCCCCCGTCAGTATGAACAAAAAAGGCGTTATCATGGCCCATTGTGGCAAAACCTGCCGCCCTTTGGCAAGCTTTTGGCAAAACTCTACATATTTCGCGCTGCGTTTGTCTCTTTTTCGCCTTACAAAGGGATCGGCCAATATGGTATAATCAAGCTATGTACGATATAGAGAAAAACCAACTGGCGGAGATCCGCGACCGCCTTACGCATCTCTTCGCGGGACTCGACCTGGACAGCAAGGAGAAGCGCCTTGCCGAATTGTCCGAACTAACTTCAGCCCAGGATCTCTGGAGCGATCCCGAGAAGGCCAGAACGCTTCTTCAGGAACAGGACTCTTTGAAGAGAGTGACGACGGAAGCGCGCTCCCTTGAGAAGCTGATGGTCGAGACGGAAGAATTTCTGCAGCTGGCCGACGCCGAGAAAGACGAATCGCTGGCCGACGATCTGAAAGCAGAGCTAGCGAAGCTGCAGTCTGGCTACGACGAATTCGAGTTCCACCAAACTTTGAACGGCGAGACCGACCACAACAACGCCTACCTTACGATCCACTCCGGCGCCGGCGGCACGGAAGCCTGCGACTGGTGCGCCATGCTCAAAAGAATGTACGAGCGCTGGGCGGAGCGCCACGGCTTCAAGTGCAAGATCCAGGACTTCCTGGACGGCGAGGAAGCCGGCTTCAAGTCTGTCACGCTGCACATCGCCGGCGAGTACGCCTACGGCTACCTTAAGTCCGAGATCGGCGTCCACCGTCTCGTCAGGATCTCGCCCTTCGACGCCAACCAGAGAAGGCAGACCTCGTTCGCTTCCATCGACGTCACTCCTGAGATCGACGACGACATCGACATAACGATAGAGGAGAAAGACCTCCGCATCGACACCTACCGCAGTTCTGGCGCCGGCGGCCAGCACGTCAACAAGACTGAGTCCGCCATCAGGATCACGCACATTCCCACGGGCGTAGTCGTCAGCTGCCAGAACGAACGCTCGCAGTTCAAGAACAAAGCCGAAGCGATGAAGATGCTGAAAGCGAAACTCTACCAGCTGGAGATGAACGAACGCCTAAGCAAGCAGAACACCGCCTACGCCAACAAGCAGAAGATCGAATGGGGCAGCCAGATCAGGTCTTACGTCCTGCATCCTTACAACATGGTGAAAGACCTGAGGACCGACGTCGAGACCAGCAACACCGGAGCGGTCTTGGACGGCGAGATCGACATGTTCATAGAAGCGTATTTGAGAGCGACAGCCACGCTTTCCTAACAAATATAAATAAAAGGATCGAATATGAAAAAAGTCTTCGCGCTTATTTTATCCTTAGCGTTCACAGTAACGCTCTTCGCCGCCGAAGAGGCGGTCCTGAAGACCGACTATTATCCCAACGGCAACCTTCAGTACGCCGGCTACACCGTCGTAAAGGGCGAAGCCGGCCAGATACCCCACGGCTACTGGCAGTACTTCTATCCCAACGGCTTTCTGAAGAGCTGCGGCTATTTCAAGGAAGGCTACCGCACGAAAGTTTGGACCAACTTTTTCAGCAACGGCAAGGTTGAATCCTACGGCCCTTATGACGATGGGAAGCAGGACGGCCGCTGGTACTTTTTCTTCCCTGTCGGCACCAAGAAGGCGGAAGGCAAGTTCAGCGACGGCCTCGCTAAGGGTTCCTGGACTTACTGGCACACCAACGGCGTCGTCGAGACGGAAGGCGACTTCAAGGAAGGCAAACGCGTAGGCAAGAGAGCCTACTACGATGAGCGCGGAAACAAACTCTGGTACGGGCGCTTCAAGGACGACGAGAAGGACGGCGAATGGCGCCTTGATGAAAAGGACAAGACGACGATCGCCACTTACAAAGCGGGCCTCCTGCTCGGCCAGAGAGAGGAGACCTACTACGACGAGGACCACGACGACATCAAGACCAAGACTGAATTCGAAGTGGTGCACGGCAAACTTACCGGATCCCAGATCGTCACGACTTACGACGAGGACGAGAACATCACTTCGCAGGGCTTGCTCTTCAACAACACTCCCTACGGCGTCTGGCGCTACTACGAAGACAAGAACATGACGCAGCAGGAGAACGGCGCCGTTCCCGAAGCCTTGAAAGAGCGCCGCAGGGCCATCGAGGAAGAATACCAGATGAGGATCCAGCAGAAGGCCAGGGAAGAGGCCCTGAAAGCCCAGGGGCTCGATCCCTCGAGCCAGCAGCAGGCTCAGTTCTACAACTCCGACGAGCCCTTCGAATACGGCCCCAGGAAATTCCAGGTCATCATGCAGGCGCCCAGCCAGCTCGACATGACCGTGACGACCGACTCCGGCCGCAGCGTCGACCTCAACCAGAACAACTACGACGTCGTGAAAGAGAATCCCGGCAGCTTTGAGTCATTGAAGCAGCAGGCCCTGCGCGCCCAGGCCGCCAAGATGACAGAAAACATAGGCGAGGGAGAAGAGGAATGAACTGGAAAGCTGAGCTTGAAAAATTTTTCAAGGAACATGAAGAGGAAGGCATAGACCTTCTTAGAGAACTCGTCTCTCAAAACACCGTCAATCCTCCCGGCAACGAATACCTCGTCGCCGACGTGCTGAAAAAATATTTCGATGAACTGAAGATCCCTTACGAAACGTTCGAGAAGACCCCCAAGCGCACCAACCTCATCGCGAAAGTGGGGGAGGGACATCCCGTTCTCTTCGTTCCCTGCCATGCTGACGTTGTGCCGGTCAATCCCGACTGGGATCACGACCCCTTCACCGTGAAGATCGAGAACGGCACCGCCTACGGCAGAGGCGTGGGCGACGACAAGGGCCCGATGGTCTCCGCTTTCCTGCTCGCCAAATTCCTGAAGCAGCATGAAGGCGAATTCAAAGGCACCTTCCTTTTCGCTTCTGTCGCTGACGAGGAAGTCGGCTCCACCGACGGCTTGGTCTGGCTTACTGAAACGGGAAAAATAAAAGCCGACTACGCTGTCGTTCCCGACACCGGCTCCGGCATTTTCAAACTCTCCTACGGCGAGAAAGGACTCTTGCGTTTCCAGTACACATTCCGCGGCAAGGCCGGACACGCCGCCTATCCCGATCACGGCATAAACTCCATCTGGCCCGCCGTCGCTTTCCTCAACTCCGTCAAGGAAAGCTACACTGAAAAGATCGGCTTCCTCAAGGAAAAAGATCAGCCCAACTTCAGCCCCACGACCTTCACCGTTTCCGGACTCGAAGCGGGCAGCGCCTACAACATCATTCCCAAGGAATGCAAAGTAAGGATGGACATCCGCTACACTCCGCAGAGAAACCTTGAGGAGATCAAAGCCTGGACCGACAGTCTTGCAAAAGCGGCCTGCGAACAATATCCCGGCACTTCCTTCATGGTCGAGATGCCTGACCACATGACAGCCTTCGAGATCGATCCCGAAGGCAAGCTTTGCAAAGCAGCTATGAAAGCCACCAAGGATCTGACCGGCAAGGATGCTGTGCTCTTCGGCATGAACGGCACGACCGTCTGCAAGCAGCTTCTCGCGGCCGGCATTCCTTCCCTTGGCTACAGCCAGGACGACGACGGCTCCGCGCACCAGACCGGCGAGCACATCAAGCTCTCTGAGATTCCGCTCTTCGGCATCGCCCTCGGTTTGCTCTTCGCCGAGCTCTCCGATTAAAATAATAAGCGGAATAAAAAAAGCGCCCTCTCTTGCGAGGGGGCGCTTTTTTTATTGCAAGAAGTTGATTATTACTTCTTGGCGGCCGGC
>JAFYHD010000122.1 GCA_017539325.1 bacterium
AACCAGTTTTGAGCTTCCTTGTCGAGTTTCTGGCGGTTTTTCGCGTGCTCGATGAACTTTAAAACGACGGCGACGAGAAGAACGACGCCCGTTGCGTAAACAAAGCCCATTCCAATGAAAAAGAGCGCCGGGTCTATTGAACGCTCCGCTAATCTATTGACAAACTCCAGCATGAGAACGCCTCGCGATAATGTAAATTAATATGGGGATGAAAACAGCGGCGAGAATATGGTAAATGGTGAAAGGGCCAATGACACGCGGTTCGGTTCTTATGAATTCCACCAGAAAGCGCATGACAAGATAAGCCAAAAGATAGATGGGGAAAAGCAGATCGGCCCTTTTGGTCCTGAAATAAAACAGGAAAAGAAGCAGGGCGGCCAGAAATTGGAAAACGCTTTCCACAAACTGGACGGGAAGGATAAAATTCCCGCCGCAGCAGCCGTTCATGTAGCAGCCGATCTTGCCGAAGCCCGCCGCCACGGCCAGAGGAATGACGAAACGGCCGCCGAAGGAAGCGGAAGTCTGGTGAGAGAAAGCTTTGTAGAGATTGATGGCGGTGAAAGCGCCGAGAAGGCCTCCCATGTAGCTTTTCCCGTTGATCAGCATGTCGCCGGAAAAGCCGTAAGTCAAGATGACCGGTGCCTTCATGCCGATCAGCATCCCCAGGACGCCGCAGATGTAAACGTCGAGCTTGCGGTCGCTCTTCACAGCCGGCATCTTAATCATCCAGGCAGTCAAAGCGCCCGCGGCAATGCCAATGATCTCAAAAAGGAAATAGCGCGACATTTATAAATTAGCCAGCCAAATGATCAATACCACAAGGATAAAGCACAGAAGCCCGTAGACGACCCAGATGTTTTTGGTCAGCCAGGCTATGATCAGGCACAATACCACCGGAAAGCCAAGCCAGATGACAGTGAGCACGGCTTCGTTGACCTTGCCTCCGTCGTAGATTGCAAGATTTAAAAGGCAGGTGCCAAAAAGAACGACCGGAATGCCGATGAAGGTCAGGATGAAGCCCAGCGCGCCTTTTGCCACGGACTTCGCGTAATTGGGCTCTTCCTGTTCGCCCGTTTTTTCGCTTTGCCTTTTTTGGGAAAGCTCTTCCAAAAATTTGATGTCTTCTTCATCCATAAATGTCATTGCTCCATTTTGGATCTTAAAAGATTGTGGACGCAGAAAGGAATGACTTTCCCGTTGCCGATGGAGACTCCGGTGCAGCACTTTTTCGCGCGCTCCCAGTCGAAATTCTCCGCGTCCATGAAGTTCTTTACGATGACGCGCACGATCTTCATGTCCTTGTGGGTGGAGCCGTCTCCTTCCGCGAACTCCTGAAGTTTCTCAAGCATGAAGGAGGAGCCAAGGACCTTTCCAACGAAACACTTGCAGACGTTCTTCTTCATGTAGTCGAGGATCGTCTTGTCGAAGGCGATGCGGTTGGATATGGTGCCCTTGCATTTCGTGAAATCGACGTAATCGCCCAAGGAGTAGACCTTGTCCCCCTGGCAGAAAAGGAAGCCCAGACTGGTGCAGTTGGGATGCGAGCAGGGCAGCGGGATGAGATCCTTGTAGGACATCAGCCCGCTTCCGGCTATGGCAAGCAATATGTCCTCCTGGAAGACGGAGGGGATGGAGGAATCCTTTGCGCTGCCCACTTTCGTCAGGCGCTGGAAAGTTATGCCGGAAATGTGTTTAGTTTTCACGGAAAGGTCCAGGATCTTGGGGATCTCTTTCAGGTTGCCCTGATAGACCGTGACAGCCAGGCAGATCTTTACTTCGGCGGCGTTGAGCTTCTCTATCAGGGAAAGTTTTTCCTTCAAGAGCGGACGTCCGCGCAGAGCTTTGTAAACCTCGTCGTCGAAGCCGTCGAACTGCAGGTAAACTTCCACCCTGTCCCTGTGATCTTTTATAAGCGCGAAAAGCTTTTCGTCATCGAGGAGCGCAAGGCCGTTGGTGTTGATGAGAACGCGGCCGACGTCGGCTTTCAGAGCGGCGTTGAGAAGCTCCTCGAATTTGGGATGGATTAGGCATTCCCCGCCGGACAGCTGCAAAACGTCCAAATGCCCCTTTTCGACGGTCAGGAGCGTGTCTAGGCGCCGCTGGAATTCCTCAAGGGAAACGTGTTCCGGGGCTTTTTTGCCGAAATAGCAGACCGGGCACCTCAGGTTGCAGTCTTCCGTAATTTCGATGAGCCCCGTGCAGATGTGCTGGCGGTGCTCGCCGCACCAGCCGCAGTCGCGGCCGCATTCGCCCTTGAATTCCGCGACGGGCTGGAAAGGCTGGCCCTCCACGTCGTAAGTCTTGTCGAAGAAACGGGCGGCGTCCTTGGCGATCTGAAAGGAAAAATTGCCGTGCTCGGGGCAGGTTTTTTCCACAAAAACGTTCTGCCCCTTCCTGATCTTTCGGGCAGGGATCGTCTTGAGGCAGACTGGGCAGAGGCTTTCAGTTTTTAGTTCCATATCTCTATTTTAGCAATTATAGAGATGTTTTTTGCCCAAAAATAAAAATGGTGGACGTTACTAGACTCGAACTAGTGACCTCTACCGTGTGAAGGTAGCGCTCTAACCAACTGAGCTAAACGTCCACTTAAGGTAAGGAAAATAATACTAAAAACGGCTTTTGATTGCAAGGGAGAAAAGGGCG
>JAFYHD010000123.1 GCA_017539325.1 bacterium
CCGTCCTTTACGGAGCGGAGGAAACTCAGTTTGCCTTTGTGCTCGCTCTCGTCCATGAAGAGGGGATCTTTGTCGAGCTGCCGGAAGTCGGCGGTGAAAGACTTGAGGTCCTTGACTTTTTTCCCCAGCGAAGAGAGAGCGGCGTCAACTTCGTTGGTGCTTTCCGCCTGAAGGGAAAGCGCGGCTAACAAAACAAGAAAGAAAAATTTTTTCATAAGTTCGCTTTAAGTTTTTCGGCGTATTCCACCACTTCCGGCCTTTTGATCTTGAAGTGTTCCACTACGGTCGGAAGATCGCGGTTCATTATCTGCGAAGGCTCGATCCCCTCCAGCCATTCATAGGGGAGGTTGTCAAAGCCTATTCTGTCGGGGGAATGGGAATCGGAGCTGATGATCAAGGGAAGCTTGTATTCCGCCGCCACGCCCAAAAATTCCCGCCAGGTCTTTTCCTGGAAATCGATCTTGCTGAGGTTGAATTCCAAAACGGTGTTGGTGTCGAGGGCGACTTTGGCTATTTCCACGTAATCCATGGGATACCAGGGATTGACGGGGTGGCTTATGACGTCGATATGGGGGTTTTCCATCGCCTTGTACAAGCCTTTCTTTATGTCGCTGAGCAATACGTTCCTCACCCAGCCGAAGGTGTGCGTCCCCAGAAGCACGATGTCCAGCTGCGCTTTCACTTCGTCGGGCAGGGCCGTTCTTCCGTCGGTGTCGATGAGGTCGTCTTCGACGCCGTAGAGCATCATGACTGGAAGATCTTTTGGGGCGATCTTGGGAAGATTAGCGAAATAGCCGATATGCGGGCAGCGGGCGATGCTTGGCCCGTGCTCGGTCACGGCGAAGGCCTGCAGGCCTTTTTCAAAAGCGGCCTGCGCCATCTCTTCCCAGGAGCCGTCGGCGTGATCGCTGGCGATCGTGTGGGTGTGCAGATCTGTCTTAGGAGTAGGTATAATGCTCATACATCTAAATTATAGCATTAATGGGGGGTGTTTTTGCGTGATTTGCCGCGCGCTTTTATGTGGTATAATTAACTTAACTTAATATCTAGTTTTAACCCCGATGAAAAGGCCACGAATGTGAAACATCGTCCGCTTGCCGCAGCGCTGGCTCTCTGCACTACCCTTGCAGCGCAGGCCTCTGTGCCTTGTTTCACCGTAACACTCCGGATCGATCTATCCGATGTGAAGGCCGATGAAGCGCTCTACGAGGTCGGCTGCGCAAGGCTGGCGCTGCGTATCGCCGGGCAAAACAAAGACCTGGAGCCTTATGACACCAGGCACGGAAACTACCTCAATTTCCCAATGCCCGACGGCTCGTGTCCTGTCATCGAGGCGACGATCTGCGAAGTTGGCGGGCGCGTGGGCATCCCGCTCGGCGCGCTTCCGAACAATGACGGTGTGCACGACGTGACGCTCAACTTTGCGCAGGCGCGCTGGACGATCCTCGTTGATGGTCTGCGGGACGACGACATGCCGCCGGATCCGGGGTCAATCGCCTGGCCAGCCGACGCCGAGGGGCGAATGCTCTCGCCGCGCGTGGAGAAGGCCTCGTTTTTTTCGCCCGCGCTATCGGACGCCCTTCCCAAGACGCCTGATTCCCGTCCCGTCGCGCGTTCGATCCAGTATTGGACACCCGACGACCCTAACGCCTGGGTGGGGGACGTGGCTGTGGGAAACTATAAGGGACGCTTCCACGTCTTCTACCTCTTCGACCGGCGCCATCACGGTTCAGGCGGCGGCGTGGGACGGCATTTCTTTGCGCATCTTTCCTCCGCCGACCTCAAAAATTGGGAAGAGCATCCGACCGCCGTGCCGCTTGACGAATGGTGGACCACCATTGGCACCGGTACGCCGTTTCTTTACGAGGGCAAATTTCATCTCGCTTACGGAATGCACACGAGCCGCCTCACCAAAGACCCCGCCTATCCCATCGGCGCTACGTACGCGGTGTCAGAGGACGGTATTCACTTCGTAAAGTCACACCAAATCGTCCACGAAACTCAGAACCCCACCATCTACAACCGCGCGGACGGTCTCCTTGGGCTTGTGACGGGCTACGGCATGGAGGGAACGATCTGGAAGAGCGACCATATAGGGGACTGGACGCTCTGCGACGACAAGGTACCAATAGGCGGGGATTGTCCTTGCCTTTTCGAGTGGAACGGCCGCTATTACTTGTTCCAGGGCTTCACGAAGTTTGCCTACAGCCCCACGGGAGAACCGGGCACGTTTGTGAACTGGACGGACAAAGGCCTCGCACCGTACGAAGGGCTTTCCGTGCCGATGGTCGCGCCGTTCGGAGAAAACCGCCGCATCATGGCCGGCTGGCTCAACCACGTTTACGGCTGGGGCGGTTGGCTCGTATTCCGCGAACTGATCCAGAATCCCGACGGCACGCTCGGCACGAAGTGGGTGCCGGAGATCGCGCCTCCGGTTCCGCCTGAAACTTTTATTGCGCAGCCAGGAAAACCGTTCATCCTAATGGCCGCGCCGGAACGCGAAGACGGTACCGCGCTCACGTTCACCATCGATCCGGCATCGCGCACCGCCGCTTTCATTGATGACGCGGCGGACGCCAAGCTAGAAGCCGCGCACCTTGCCGGCAACTTCCGTATCACCGATCTGCCGGAGTTCGCTTCGGCTTATCCCGTAAAACTTGTGCAGTACTGGGACAAGAAGGCCAACGCCACCATTTTAGACGTGGAGATCGGCGGCGTCCGCACGATGATCTGCCGCAGGGCTGGCAAGTTCAAAAAAGCGGTCGAAATGAAAATAATATAACATGATAAAACACACTAAGGAACAAATTAACAATGAAGCTTTCAAGATACTGCCTGCCTATCCTGACAGCCCTCACTTTAACGGTCGGGTGCGAGGATGAAAAAATGCGTTTAAGCTGCGAAAAAGTCACTTTGAATAACGGTCTGACCGTCCTGCTCTGCCAGGAAGGATACGCTCCCGTGGTAACCGTCGGCGTGCTTTATCACGTCGGCTGCAACAGGGAGGAGAAAGGCAAGACCGGGTTCGCGCATCTTTTCGAGCACCTGATGTTCTCGGAATCCCAGCACGTTCCCCCAAAAGTGGCCTGGAAGATGATCCAGGGGCTGGGCGGCACCATGAACGGCTGGACCTCCGTCGACCACACCTTCTACCATGAGACCGTTCCCGTTTCTGGCATGGAGGACGCCATGTGGATGGAAGCCGACCGCATGGGATATCTTCTTCCGACCATGACGCCGCAGGCCCTCGCCGTTCAGCAGGGCGTGGTCATAAACGAAAAGCGCCAGACGGAAGTGAACGTTCCTTACGGCTACGATTGGGAAATTAAGAGCAAACTGATGTACGGCCCCGACCATCCCTGCGGACACACGGTCATAGGCAACATGGAAGACCTTACCAACGCCAAGCTCGCGGATGTTCAGGCTTTCCATGAGAAATACTACATCCCCAGGAACGCGACTCTGGTTCTGTGCGGCCGCTTCGACAGGGACGAAGCGCTTCGTTTGGCGGAAAAATATTTCGGCGACATACCCGGCGGAACGGCTCTGCCCGATCCCAAGCCCAGGCCCATAAAGCTTGAGAAAGACCTTAACTATCACTACCTCGACAAACTGGCCGGCGCTCCGGACATCTCCGTCGTTTTCCCCGGAACGCACGAGTTTTCCGACGACAGCATTCCCCTGAAAGCCCTGGCGGCGCTCTTAGGCACAGGAAAGGGCTCTCCCGTTTATCGCCACCTCGTTGAGAAGAAGCTGGCTCCTTCCGCCGAGGTTTACAGCGACGGCTGCGACCTGACTGGCGAATTCACCATCACGGCCAGATTGCTGCCGGGCGTTACGGCTGAAGAGGCGAGAAAAGCGATAAAAGACGCCCTCAAGGATTTCGAGGACAATTTCTCCTCTTATGAAAAGGAGCTCGACCGCTACAAGGCGCGCTGCCTGAGGGAATTTTACTCCAAGCTCCAGAAGAGCATCGACAAAGCTTTCCTTCTGGCCTACAGCGACGAGTACGCCGGCAGCTGGAACAGGCTGAACGAAATGGCCGACCAGATGGAAAGCGTGACCATGGACGACATAAAGAGAGTCTATGAAACGTACGTAAAGGGCAAACCCTCCTTCACGCTCACGCTTCTTCCCGCCGATCAAGCGGAGCTCGCCATGAAAGATTCGACGCTCGTTCCGGAGATCAAGGAACCTTTTGTTGACGAAAGCCGCTTCGGACAGCCCGGCGAGGGCTACCAGGCCGTCAAGGACCTGCCTTCCAGCTTCGACCGGTCAAAGATACCCCCTGAAGGGAAACTGCCCGAAATAAAGGTCCAGGAAGTCCAGGAGGAGAAAATCGGCGACAACATCCGCATCATGGTGGAAAAGGACGAAACGCTCCCTATGGCGGAGATCACGTTCATACTGCACGGCGGCCAGGCGAAAGAAACGCTTCTCAATTCCGGCATCACCACGCTTACGGCGGCCATGCTGTTGGAAGGAACGGAAGACTACAACTCGCTTGAGTTCGACGGCGCGGTGAGGGATCTTGGCGTAGCCATGTCGGCCAAGGCGACCGCTGACAGCGTTCTCGTGAGAGTCCAGACGCTCTCCTCCAACGTGCCGAAACTTTTCCCGCTTTTGGAGCAGGCGCTTACCAAACCGGCTTTCAGGAAGGAGGATCTCGCGCGCGTGAAAGCCAGGCAGCTCGACCAGCTGCGTCAGGACGCGATCGATCCGGAATGCCTGGCCGACAATCTCTTCTATGAAAACGTTTACGGCCGCGTTCCCGCCGCCATGCCTCTGAACGGAACCATAGAGAGCGTGGAGAAGATAAGCGAAAAAGACGTTGCCGATTACTACAAGAACGTCTTCGCAAATTCGCCTCTCTCCATCGCGGCGGTAGGGGACATAGACCTTGAGGAATTGAAGAAACTAGCCTCCGGCATCATCGAATTCTATTCCAAGGCGAAAGCGGAGAAAGCCGCGCCTCCGGCTTTCGAGAAATTCGTTCCCGGCAGGAAAATCCTCAAAAAGAGCGAGGACGCCGCGCAGAGCGAGATCAGAGTAGGCCTTCCGGCCATGTGCTGCCAGGATGAGGAATATTTCAAGGCGCACCTTATGAACTTCATGCTGGGCGGCTGCTTCTCCTCAAGGCTCAACATCGTCTTAAGGGAAGAGAAAGCTTTCACCTACGGCGCCAGCTCGTATTTCGACGCGGAAAAAGATTTCGGCGCCTACGTTATCTCGACCGCCGTGGATGCCGCGCATACTGAGGAATCGCTTGAGATAATCAATGATATCGTCAAAAAATACGCCGACGATCTCTCCGAAGAGGATCTCGAATATACTAAAGCGACCGTCGCCAAGTCATTGGTCAGGCGCGGTGAAACGGTCAGCGACCGCCGTCTCCTTCTCGAAACCATGCTGCGTTTCGATTATCCGATCGATTACCTCGTTAAGCGCCAGAAGATCACGGAAAACATAACGCTCTCCGAAATGAAGGCGCTGGCGAAAAAATACATCGATCCGGCGAAGATGACGACGGTCGTGGTCGGGCCGAAGGATGAAACGACCATCTTCGATCAGATCAAGAACGAGGACGGGGAATTGTTCTCGTTCGAACTTGACGGCAAGCCCTACAAAGGCTTCTCTGGTTTACCGACCATAGAGGAAAAGTCGGAACAAACAAAAGACGGCGAATCTTACTCCAAGAAGGTCAAGATCAGCGACGAGCTGGTGGGGGAGATTCAGGCGAAGCACAACGACAAGTACGATGAGACGGAATACACCATCTATTTCACCAACGTGGGCGACAAGCCTTCCCAAGTCATCTCCAAACTGAGAGCCCTGGACACCGTCTTTGCCGGAGACCATCCTGTGCTCAGAGGCATCGGCGGCGACTTTCAGGAACATCACAAGCCCTACGAACACGACCTCTCTCAAGGCGAGGGCAAGGTGGCTTTCCTAAGCTTAAGCGGACGCCCCACCCACCAGACTTTCCCGTATTACGATCTCGTGTTAGGGGAGGGAGGAATATTCATCGCCCTTGGCTGGGCCGGCACTTTTGGCGCCAGGTTCGAACGCGAGGAAGGCGAAACTCGCGTCATCCTGAAGTCCGACGTTTTCCTTGAGGCCTCGCTGCTTCCCGGCGAAAAGATCAGGACCGGATTGGTAGTCCTGCTTCCCTACGAAGGCAGGGACAAGACCAAGGCCTGGAACTATTGGCGCCGCTGGTTCATCGAATGCAACATGCCGAGAGCCAACGCCCAGGGCGACCCCATCAAGCC
>JAFYHD010000124.1 GCA_017539325.1 bacterium
GTCCGCGAACTTCTTTATGAGCTCGTTGGTCTCGTCGTTCTTTACTCTGATGGGATCGTCGGGCTTTTCGTTGCAGGGGAAGATGGCGTGCAGAATTATTTTGGCTTTGGGCTGGCGCTTCCTCATTTCCTGGAGGATCAGTCTTATGCCTTCCGCCACGTCTTCCTTTTTGGCCTTGTGGTTGTTGGTGCCGATAAGAAGCGTAATGACCTTAGCCTCGTAGTTGTCAAGTTCTCCGTTCTGGACACGCCAGAGCTGGTTCTGCGTCCAGTCGCCGCCGTAGCCGTTGTTCAAGACGGAAATGTCGGAGAAGAATTCATCGGCGACGGTCTTTCCGTTGCTTTCCCACTCCCACATGTGCGTGATCGAGTCGCCGCACATGACCAGGTCGAATTTATGGTCTTCTTTATTGAGGATCTGCGTGCGTCTTTCCCGCATGCGCTGCATCCACCAGCCCTGTTCGCTCTTGGTCTGGGGGTAGTAGGCTTCCGGCGGACCGTCAACGTAGAGCATCCAGTCCAGCATGGGCTTCAATCCCTCGAACCATTTCTGGAAACCCAGCTCGTTGGGATGGACGAAGTCCGGCATCAGCCTTCTGTCCAGGACGCCGTCCTCGTTGACGAAATCCTTGGCCCAGTCGCACCAGAAAACTGTGTGATGGTCGCACATCTTGATCATCTCGGCGTTGATGGCGTCGTTCTTGATACGGCGCGGATCGTCTTTCTTCTCGCCGCAGGGCGGGATGGCGCAGAGGATTATCCTGGAGATGTAGAAGCGGGATCTCAGCTTGTCCAGCACCGCCTTGACGCCCAAGACCGTGTCCATGGGCGGATACTCGGGCTGGTTCCAGCTGTTGTTGGTGCCGATCTGAATGACCACCACGTCCGGCTCTAAGCCGGTCATTTCCCCGTTGTCCAGCCTCCAAAGCAGGTGGTGGGTGCTGTCGCCGCCGTAACCGAACTCGATGGCTTTGTAGGGGCCGTCGGCAAAATACTTCTGCCAGATCTTGAGCCCGTGGCCGTCCTCCTCCCACTGCTGGGTGATGGAGTCTCCGTAGAAAGCGACCTTGAAGTCGCCCCTTTCCTTAATTTCCTGCTGCTTGGCTTCACGCCTCACGTTCCACCAGAAATTGCTGTCGGTGCTCCGCGTTGTGGGCGTCGTGAAAAGAATGTCTCCGGCCAAGGCGGAAAGAGCTGTCAGCATAAAAAACAATCCTAGTTTTAATTTCATAATTTATTTCAAGACGTCAAGAAGGGCCTTGGCCCAGATCTCGTAGGCCTTGGCGGTGAAATGGATCTGATCGGGGGAAATATCCGCGGGCAAATTGCCGGCGCCGTCCACGAGCTCGTCGTTGCAGTCGAGATAGAAGGTGTTCTCGCCGTTGGCGAAGGTCTTCAAGCCTTCGTTGATCTTGGCAATGCGCTCTCTTTCGGGGTCGCTGGCCATTCCCCTGGGGGGAAGGCCCATAACGATGATCCTGGCGTTGGGCTGAGCCGCGCGGCACTCGGCGAAAAGCGCGGCAAAACCGTCCAGGTATTCCTCATCCGTAAGCTCAGCGTCCATCAATCCGGCCTGCAGCACGAGATTGTAGGTCTTCATGCCGGAAAGATTGGCGTATTTGGCGCGCCAGATCATCTGCCCCAGGGAATCGCTGTCGAAGCCGCAGTTCAGGATCTTGCGGCGGCTGAAATACTGGGCGGCCGCCTCCTGCCCTTCCTCTTCCCAACCCTGGGCCAGATCGTCGCCGTAGAAGGTGACGGAGGGCCTGGTGGAAACGATGCTCGCGGTGGCGCAGCGCGTCTGGTAGAGACGCTCCACCCACCATTGCTCGCCGGATTTGGAGAGCGGGCGGGAGTATTCCGGCGTCTCGTCGGGATAGAATATGGGCTGCAGAAGCTTCAGAAGGTTCTTGGCCCAGATCTGGTACCCCGGGGTGGAGAGGTGCGCGGCGTCGTAGCTGACGTCCTCGTTGTAGTTGCCGTTGCAGTCCATGACCTGGTTGTTGATCTCGCAGAAGATGACGTTCTCGCCGTCGCATAGTTCGCGCATGGCGTCGTTGACGACCGCGTTCCTAGCCCTTTTGGGATCGCTGCCGGTCCTTCCTATCGGCAGGATGGCGAACAGGAAGATCTTGGCTTTGGGCGCCCTGACCCTTATCGCATCGATGCAGGAGCGGATGCCGAGCACGGTGTCGCAGGGCGCTTCCTGGGCTTCGTCGTAGTGCCAGGTGTTGTTGGTCCCGATCATGAGGCAGACGGCTTTCGGCTTGTGGCCGTCCAGTTCGCCGTTCTCCATCCTCCAGATGACGTGCTCCGTCCTGTCGGCGCTGTAGCCGGCAACCAGGGCTTTGTAGGGCTCTTTCTTGAAATATTTGTTAAGGACGCTCAATCCCCTGCCGTCCACCATCCAGAGCTCGGTGATGGAGTCGCCGACGAACATGAGCGGCACTTCGTTCTCTTTCACGTATTCCTTGTTGCTGAGGAATCGCTGATACCACCAGGAAGAGGCGCTGGTGCTCTGCGGTACCGGAGTAATGGCTCTGATCGAGCCAAAAAGCGAGCCGGCCGCCATAAGAAGCGTAAGAATCAAAAGACTTTTTTTCATTTTATGTGCTCCTCAAAATTTCCAGTTAACCGTTAGCGATCACATGTGCGACTTGATCCATTGACCCAAGAGCTCGCCCCAGACGTCGTAGCCTTCCTTGGTGAGCGTCACGCCGTCTTTGGAGTATTCCTCGGGAAGCATGCCATTTTCATCCAGCAATTCTTCCGTGGGATCGACGAAGAAGATGTTGTTGACCTTGATCTCCTTCACAAGCGCGTTGACTTCCTCGGCCCACTGGCGCAAAGCGGAATCTTTCACGCGGCCCATGGGAAGGATCGGCGTGATAACGATCCTGGCAGTCTTCTGGCGATCCCTAACGCCCTGCACGAGGGCTTCTATTCCGGCAGCCACGTTGAAGGGAGCGTCGTTGGTGTTGGCGTTGCCGGCGGCTATTATGACCGCCCTGGCGTTGAAGCTGTGCAGTTCGCCGTACTTCGCGCGCCAGAGGACGTTCTGGACGAGGTCGCCCTTGAAAGTCAGGTTGAATTCGCTGCGATCGCCCAGGATCTCTTTCCGCTTGGCGCTGTCGACGCTGTAGAAGCCTTCCAGCTGGGAGTCGCCCAGGAAGACGATGTCCTTCCTGGAGGTGCCGGTAGACATGATCTCGTTTCTCCTGACGCCGATGGCCGTCCACCAGGCCTTCTCTTTCCTAACTTTCGGCACGGCGCAGGAAGGCGTAGTGTCGGGATAGACGATGCCATGAATGATCGGCAGGACGTTCTTTACCCAGATCTCGTAGCCTCTGATAGTGGGATGCAAAAGGTCGTTGCACATAGAGGTGGAGAGCCTGCCGTCTGCGTCGAGCATTTGGTTGCCCCAGTCGCACCAGATGATGTTCTCACCGTCCGCGAACTTCACGATCTCCTCGTTGATGAAGTCGTTCCTCTCTCTCAAAACGTCTGTCTTGTGCTCGCCCCTGGGAGAGATGGCGCAGAGGATGATCTTGGCCTGCGGCTGCTTTTGCTGTATGCCTTCCAGAACTTTCTTGATGCCTATGATGACGTCTCCGGGCGGTTCGTCGTAGCCGTACTGGCCGGAGTTGTTGGTGCCGATCATAAGGACTATGGCCTTGGCCTTGTACCCGTCGAATTCGCCGTCCTGGATGCGGTAGAGGACGTTCTGGGTCTGGTCGCCGCCGTAGCCGAGGTTCAGCGTATTGTAGGGATTGCCGTTGAAATGCTTGTTCCAGACGCTGAGCCCGACCGATTCGTAGTTGTGCGTGATGGAGTCGCCGACGAACACCACTTCGATCTTATCGCCGCGCTCCTTGATATCCTCAAGTTTGGCTCTGTGGCGGATCATCCACCAGTAGTTGGCGTCGTAGCTCTGGGGGACCGGCGTGCAGGAGGTCGGTTCCGCCGCCTGCAAAAGTCCCGTCAGAAGGAAAGCTAAAAGAAGAAGCTTTTTCATTATTCTCTCCTCGTTTTTTATTATTTCTTAGGCTTCAGATCTGAGGCGACATGATTCGCCATGTAATCTATGCCTTTCAAAAGCGTTGATTTGTTTTCTTCAGCGAGCTTGTTGCGCTCTTTGAAAGCTGGCTGCATGAATTGGTATTCATCCTCGACCTTCCCGGTGGCCATGGCCTTTGAGATCGCGGATCTTAATTCGTTAGCGTCCTTTTTGACGGCTTCCGCGGCCTCTTTGGAATAACCGCCTTTCTTGTTCTTCGCCTTGTCGGCCTCAGCTGAGACTTTCTCGGCCAATTTGTTGTGGCTTTCGACCCAGGAGAGCAGGGGTTCCGCCTTGACAAAGTCGTTGGTCTTGACCGGCGCGAAGACCGTCACGTGCATCCACTGCCAGGCTAAGATAGAGGCTTGGAAAAGCGTATCTTCCTTCTTCAGCAAGCGGCCGCATTCCGGGATAAAACTTTTCACCGTCTGTTCCCATTTGGCCTCCTCCACGCCGACGACGCTGGTAACGCAGCTCATGACATGGCGGTTGGTGGAAGAGTTGAGATCGCCGATGTTCTTCTGGACTCTGTCGTAGACAAAGCCAAAGATATTTCCCTCGTCGTCTAGAACAAGGTTGTTGCGGAAGCTCTGGGGCAAAAGCTCCTTGAGATCGATCCTGGCCTCGCCTCTTCTCGCGACGCCGAGCTTGTACATGGTGAACTTCTCTTTAGCGTAATCCAGCTCTATTAGGCTCGCGGTGTCGCCGGCCTTGAAGTTGGCCGTCTTCATGCTGCCAAGCGGCCTGTCGTGCAGTTTCAAGCGCACGAGCCTGCCGTCCGACGAGCATTCCATCCCTTCCGGTTTGACCCTGTCTTTTTTGAGGTCCTTTATCGTAATGTTGGAATTGCCGACCAGAAGCTCCGGCGGGCAAACGCAGTAATACTGGTTTTCCAGCCTTATGAAAAAAGCCGCTCCTTCCGAGCTGGCGCCCTTCACGAAAGCCAGGGCCTGCTGCGTTTCCATCGGCAGTTTGGCTTCGCCCGGGTCCCCCATGTCTTTAAGAAGGGCCTGGACGGTCTCCTCCGTCACGCCGGTGTCGCAGATCCCGGCGAAAGGAGAAACGCAAAGCGCGAAAAGCAGAAAACTTAAAAACTTTCTCATATCACTCGTCTTTGAAATTGTCGCTGGTGAATTTCAGCATTTCAGGAGTTATTTTGTTCCAGTACCACCAGCTGTGGTTGCCGTCCTCCACCCTGAACTCGTCAGGGATACGGGCGTCCCGCATGGCGGTGTGAAAATCGCTGGCGCACTCGAAGAGGAA
>JAFYHD010000125.1 GCA_017539325.1 bacterium
AGAGACGCAAAAATCTCTTGCGGCCGTAGGTGACGAAAAAGACCTTGGCGTCGTTCACGCGGCAGAATGCCGGAACGGCTATGCGCCCTTTCGCGTCCACCTTCAAAGAGGCTGTTCCTATGTACCTTTCTTTAGCCATTGATTAATTGATTTTGGAAATGTTCAGAACACACACAATCTGTTAAAAAAACACACTCCTTAAATTTTCGGCCACTATTATATCCCACTTTGGCCCACAAAGTCAACCCCCCTCCCGCCGGGAGGGGTCTGGACGTTGGCTTTTTCCTTACAACATATTTTAAATGCTATATTTATCTCGTTAGAAAAAAGTGGTCTGAAAGGGGCTTGACAAAGGGAAAAATGGCTAAAATGATTGCTTCAGCTTGTGGATAACTTGTGGTTAACTTTCTTTTAACGAAAAAAGTGGGATAAAGTGGAAACGGGTGTTTTTTTCCTCCATTTCCCTGCCTGAAAAAACGCCGCGCTTTTTTGCTAAAATAAGTAAATATGAATGATGTAAGAACTTTTGTACTGGGGCTTGACGGCGCCGACTGGTCCGTTCTTGAGCCTTTGATAAAGGAAGGCGCGCTTCCCAATTTCGCGAGGCTTTACAAGGGCGTCCACGGTCCCCTTGATTCCACCACTCCTCCTCTGACCCCTCCCGGCTGGACTTCTTCCGTAACTGGACGCAATCCTGGGAAGCACAACATTTTCGATTTCTTTTCTTACAGCGGATCCGATTACGACGTGCATCTGACCAGCAGGAAAGACAGGCGCTGCCGCGCGGTCTGGAACTACGTCTCAAACGAGGGGGGAAGAGTGCTCGTCATGAACGTTCCGCATACCTATCCTCCCGAGAAGGTGAACGGATATCTCATCACCGGCTTCGGCACTCCCGAGTGGGACTGCGAGTACATGTATCCTCCCGAACTGAAAAAAAGGATCAAAAAGGAGCATCCCGATTTCAAGGTCGACATGCCCTCGCGTTTTTTGCATGAGGGAGATTTCGCCTCTTTTGTCAAGGGCGTCAACGCCCACTGTGAGGAGCAGTTCAAGGTTTTCACGGAACTTTATTCCGAATTGAAGCCTCATTTCGCCATGTTCTGTTTCGTCGAGATGGACAGGCTTTTCCATTTCTTCTGGAAGGAGAGCATGGTTTTAAAAAGCGGGCCTTACGGGAGTCTTTTCAAAGACCACTTCATTTTCCTGGATTCCCTCTTGGGAAATTTTTTGGACACGCTTTCAGAGAATGTTTGCGTGATGGCGATCAGCGACCACGGTTTCGGGGAAGTGAAAAAGGACATCTACGTCAACAATTACCTGAGGGACAAAGGCTATCTCTCCGTTAAGGAGGGGATCGACGCGGTCAACGTCGGCAAGGTCGCAAAATGGAAGTTGGCGACCGCCTCTATTCTTGACAGGCTTGGGCTCTGGCAGATCTATCTCAAGCACCGCAGGGCGCAGCTTGAGAAGCGTTCCGCCATAGGCGGAGCCGGCGCCGAGACTGTGCGCTCCGCCACGGCTCTTTCCGCCGTCGACTGGGAAAACACGCAGGCTTATTTCTCATCCATGTCCGCCCGCTCCGTGAGGCTGAACTTGAAGGGCAGGGAAGCAAGCGGCGTCGTACCCGAAAAAGATTACGACGAGTTTTTGGAGAAACTCACGAACGATCTTCTGGAAATGAGGGATGAGGACGGAACGAAGATCATAACGAAAGTCTTCAAGGCGAAGGATGCGTTCAAAGGGGCCTTTGTCAAAAACGCTTCCGACCTTTATCTTGAGCCCGCTCCTGGCTATTCCTTCAACCAGGGTTTCGCCGAGAAGACTGTCATGCCCAGCACCCAGCACGGCCAGCCTAGGTCCGGCGACCACCGCCAGTACGGGATCTACATGCTGCAGGGGAAAGGCGTGAAGCAGGGCGAAACGCTGCCGGCCGCCATAATCGATGTGACGCCGACGATCCTCGCGCTTATGGGCATTCCTTTATCCGACGATCTTGACGGAAAAGTTCTAAGCGAAGCGCTGACAGAGGAAGTGACCGTCAGGCGCTACAAGGAAGCCCCCTACGGACAAACGGAAACCACCGCGGGCGAAAACGAAGAAAAACTCCAGGAAAGACTGAAAGACTTAGGATACCTCTAATGCTTCGCGAACTGAAAGTATTCCTCTCCCTACTTGCCGTGACGCTCTGCGCCCAGGCCTCTCTATGGCCTGTCTGCGACGCATACAAGGTCGAAAACACTTCGGAACTCTCCGCGGCGCTGAGAAAAGTCGAAAGTCCGCTCCTTTGGAACAAGACCGAGGAGTTGTCCAGGGGTGGGAACGCCACAGCGAAAGGGAAGTTCGATCCCATAACTGGAACGGAGGAAAAAATAGAGCGCATTTGGGTCAAGACTTTGCTCGGCCTAAAGAACAAGGACGTCTATCTTATCCAGGACGCGCTTAATCTCTACCGCGACGTAAGGCAGAATTATCCCAAGCCCATGGCTCAAAGAAGAAGTTTCGCCACACTTGCCAAAGCGCACGCGGCCTTGAGGAATTCCATGAAGCCTGAAGAGAAACCGGAGGCGGATTCCTGGCTCATCGCCAGAGCTCAGGACAAGGAGTTCGACCTGGACGACAAGACGGCCGGCTGGTTCAATTCCTGCTTCAAGACTTTGGCCGCGGCCGCGGCCGGGCGTCAGAATGTCGGCGCACCGGAGGAAATAAGAGGAATGCTTTCCCAGCTCAATGCGGACGGAATGTTCACCGCCATGGAAGTCGGCGTTTCAATGAGCCTTCTGGAGAACGTCTGCTTTGCAGCCGAGACCGTCGTTGACGGCGGGTATGATCTTTACAAGGGCGACGCCATAAGGAAATGGGCTTGCGCGCTGAATGAACTGAAGGACTCCGCCGATGTTCTTCCCGGCCGCGGCTGGGAAGGCGACGCCTCTTTTTCACCGGCTGTCTCGTTCATCGTGGCGCTGCGTTACGGACTTGCTTTAAGAGACCTCAGGGCCGCGGCCATGGAATCTCCGCTCGACGCGATCTTTTACTACGCTTCGGCAAGGAAAGCCATATCCTATCCGAGGCTTCCCCTTCTCAAGAGTCCCGCCGGCTCCGGCTGGATAACCGCTCGCTCCAGAGTGCAAAGGGGATCGGGCGCGCGTTACCTGAGAGTGATAAAGACCAGCGGGGGACGCTTCGGCGATCTTTTGTCTTTCGTCTTTTCCGGAGGCGGCAAAACGCAAATGGGCCGCCGCCAGGGCCAGGACGGGCGCTCTTTGATCGGCAGGGATTTCGCTACGCACACTTTGTCTTCCTCCACCGCAGTCATCGATTTCAAAAGACAGTCCGCCGCCAGTGCGAAGATACTGCGTTCCCAATGCAAGCAGGGGATTACTTTCCTGGACCTGGACGGGAGCGACGCGTATCCTTCCATGAAGAATTACCGTCGTACCTTCTTTATGACGGACGATTACCTTCTCGACGTCTTCACGCTCAAAGCGGATGTCCCTTTTACAGCCGATTGGGTGATGCATTCCGAGAGTGTGAAGAGCCCGAGCCTTACCGGCGCGACCGCTCCCGAAAACAGTTACGAGATAAAAGACATAGCCAAGAGTTTTCTGGGCGCGGCCTACAGAGAGCCCGCCTACCAGACCTTGGAAGACGTCACGTCGCAGCTGGCTCAGGCCCAGTGGGGATGCGACTTCGGAAACGGCCTGAGAACGATCATGCTTGGTCAAAGCGACACAAGGATCCTCACCGCCAAGGACGGCGGCGACATAGCAAGGACGGGGGAGATCACGCATTACCGCACGACCGACGGGAACATGGTGATAGCCCGCAGGACCAACGTTAAGGAGACGAGGTTCGCCGCGCTGCACGAAGTCTACGATGCGGTTCCGAAAGTAAAAAGCCTTGTAAGGTTGGAAATAGAAAAGGACGCGCTGGTCTTCGAGATATCTGTGGGCGATTATCTCGACTACGCCGTCATTAATTTTTCCCTTGAACCTTTGGACTTCAACATCAACAAAAGGCAGTCCATCAAGGTCAGTCCCGAACCTTTCGCTTTCCTGAGACTGCACAGGGAAAGCGGCGTCCTTCTGCAAAACCTCAACGCTGAGCTTAAGGAGGAATGATCATGAAAAAACTGATCCTCACAACGCTGTTTTTGGGAGCGCTCGTTTCCGCGGCCGATCCCGGCCTCATCAGACTTAGGGATTTTTCCCTTGATCCCTCGGCCCCTTCCATTATGGCGAGAGGAGAAAAGCTTTGCGCCCCCGATCGGAACGGCTGCTATCAATACCTCATACAGCCCGAGAAGAATTTCACGAACAAAGAGCGCGCCGCACTTGAAGACGCGGGCGTCGCCTTTGTCGGTTTCGTTCCCCCCAACGCCTACATAGTTCTTGCTTCGCCGGAAAATTTGAAAAGCCTGGAAGAAAAGTATAACCTGCTTTACGTCAGCGAATATCTTCCGGAATACAAGAACGGCGTTCCCACGGGCAGATTTTTCAGCGCGGGAAGCGAAGTCAAACTGAACGTTATTCTGACAAGCCCGGATAACGCGGCGGATTTCCTGGCCTTCCTCAAGGAAGAAGGCGCGAAGGATATTTCTTTGCTCTGTGAGCGTCCTCCCATCGTAAGGGCGGTCTGCGGCATCGATCTAGTCGACAGGCTTATCCTCCGTTCCGACGTTTTCAGCGTGGAGGAGGAGGTTGAGGCGAAGATCTTGAACAATGCCGCCAGGAGCGAAGCTGTCATGAACGTCGACGCGATGAACACCCTGGGCTACACAGGAAAAGGTATCATGGTCTGCGTCGCGGACACCGGTCTTGACAGCGGAGACCCAAATGACATTCATCCGGACTTTCAGGACAAGAACGTGATAGGCGTCGTCGCTTCCAAAAACACCGAAAGGACTGATTGGCGCGATCTCAACGGGCACGGCACCCATGTCTCCGGCTCCGCGGTCGGGACCGGCGCTCATGAAAACGGAACTTACGCCGGGACCGCTCCGGAGGCGTCTCTTTACTTCATCTGCATCGGAGGCAACTCTTCCAGCGTCTATCCTCCCGAAATGGCGGATATGGGCGGTGCCTACGACAGCGGCGCCCGCGTCATGAACAACAGCTGGGGAGCGTACAGCACCGACATCGCCGGGAAATACACTACTTCGTCTCTGTACTACGACGTTGCCACCTATAACAACCCGGATTTCCTGGTCCTGTTCGCGGCCGGCAACAGCAACAAAAAGATAGACACGGAAAACAACTGCACCTTAAGCACTCAGGCCGCCGCCAAAAACGTCCTCACGGTGGGCGCCGCGGAATCGTACCGCCCCGACAGACCCTACACCTACGGCAGCCTTTACTCCAACGTGGCGGCGCCTTTCAATACGGACCTCACAGCTTCCCCGCAGAACGGCACCCAGCAGGGCATGGCTTACTTCTCATCCCGCGGACCCGCCAGGGACGGAAGGTTCAAACCGGATATTGTCGCTCCCGGGACCCAGATAATCTCGACGGAATCTCTTTGGGACAGTAAAAACAACGGGACCAGGAGCAGCTACTACACCGTAATGGAAGGCACCTCCATGGCGACGCCCTTGACGACAGGAGCCGCGGCGGACGCCATGCAGTTCCTGAAGGAACAGGGCTTCACCTATCCCTCCTCCTCGCTTGTCAAGGCGCTCTTAATTAACGGCGCCAGGAATATGGGCACCGGGCAGTACGACAACTACACGGAGATCCCGGACGAAGATCCCAACTGCGTGAACGGTTTCGGCCACATCGACCTTGCCGAGAGCTTCAGGCCGGAAAGCGGCAGGCTTTTCCTTTACGACGGCGTCATAGACGACACTGATTGTGAAAAGACCTACGTTTTCACCAAATCAGTTTCCGGCCCCGTGTCCGCCACGCTTGTCTGGAACGACTATCCCGGGACCGTCGGCGCCGAACTGGCTCTGATCAACGACCTCGATATAATCGTTTTCGACGGGGAAGACGAATACTACTGCGACGGCTCAGGCGAACACTGCGACTCCATCAACAACGTGGAGCGTTTCAGGTCAAACGCTTTTCCCGCTGGCAGCAACATAGAGATAACCGTGAAGGGCTACAACGTCATGCAGGGCCCGCAAACGTTTTCGCTGGCCGTTTCCGGCGTGGATTCCGAAGTGGTTCCCGAACCGGGCCTCTTCCTGTTCGCTTTTTTTGTCTTAGCTCTTTTAAAAACCAAAAACAAATAAACTATGAAAAAAATCGTTCTTCTCACACTTCTTGCCGCCTCTTTAGGCGCCATAGCCGACCCCGGTCTCATTTATCTTAGGGAAACTGTTATCGATCCTTCGGAAGCGTCTATCCAAAACATTGCCGAACCGGTCTGCGTTCCGACCGCCTCTGGTAAAAGCCAATACCTCATCCAACCGGAGAAGAACTTCACCACTGAGGAAACGAAGCAAATCAAGCGTTTGGGGATAACCTTCATCGGCTGCGTTCCTCCCAACGCCTACCACATTCTGGCGTCTCAAAAGGAATTGGAAGCCCTGAAGAATAATTTCCAGCTTCTCTACGCTGGGGAATTTCTCCCGGAATACAAGACCACCGCGTCTTCCAAAACAGCCATAGCCAATGCCGGGAAGAATTTCTCCGCGCTGGTTCTGCTTTCCTCTGAGGGAGAATTTGAGGAAGTCGTGTCTGCGCTGGTCAGCGGAGGTTCAAGAAAGATCAAGGGCGTCTGCGGCGAACCGCCGATTTTGGAGACCAAGATCACGAAAGAGCTGGCGGACCTCCTGGTCAAAATGAGCGCAGTGGTGAACGTGGAAGAAAAAAGTGAGAATTTCATCTTCAACGATGTGGCAAAGACCACCAATCTTATGAACGTCGAAGACGTCAATTCGAGCGGATACACAGGGAAAGGCGTGACCGTCTGCGTCGCCGACACCGGTCTCGACAGCGGGGACCCTAACGACATCCATCCCGATTTTCAAGGCAAAGATATCACCGGCGTAATTTGCTCCACCAATCCCAGGGACGACTGGAAAGATCTGAATGGCCACGGCACCCACGTCGCCGGCTCGGTCTGCGGCATGGGCAGACAAAACGGGCAAATGGCCGGCATGGCGCCCGACGCGAGCCTTTACTTCATCTGCTGCGGCGCGGCAGGCACCGGCGTCTACACTCCCACAGAGAGCGACGTCAAGGGCGCCTACGACGCCGGCGCCCGCATCATGAGCAACTCTTGGGGCGACTCCAACGACGGCGGCTATAACAGCGATTCTTTGCTCTGGGACGGCTATGCCTTAAAGTACCCCGACATGCTGTTTGTTTTCGCCGCAGGCAATGCCAACAAAAAGATCGATACAGTCAACAACGCCACCATCAGCCACACCGCCTCCGCCAAGAACCTTCTGACGGTGGGGGCTTCGGAAAACTACCGCCCCACCTACAATAAGACTTACGGCGATCTTTTCGGTGCTACAGGAGTTTTCAAGAACGACAAGGTCGCCTATCCATCCTACGACAACAAGCAGGGTATGGCGTACTTTTCCAGCCGCGGTCCGACGAAGGACGGCCGCGCCAAACCCGACATCTGCGCCCCTGGCACCGTGGTCAGTTCTACAGAATCCATCTTCGACCAGACCAACGACGGCACACGCAAGAGTTATTACGTTTCCATGAACGGCACCTCCATGGCGACGCCTCTGACGTCCGGCGCCTGCGCCGACATCCTGCAGTATCTGCATGAACAGGGCATCGAAGCTCCTTCGTCCGCCATGATCAAAGCCGTCCTAATAAACGGCGCCAGAACCATGGGCACAGGGCAGTATAAGGACGTGGTCGAGATCCCGGACTACACGCCCAACGGCGTGAACGGCTTCGGGCATGTCAATCTTAAGGAGAGCCTCGATCCCGAATACGGCGAACTCTTTGTCATGGAAGGCACAGTCACGAACACAGGTGACAGCGTCACTTTTTCCTTCCAGAAAAACTATTCCGGAAAATTCGACGCGACTTTGTGCTGGACCGATCCCACAGGCAGCCTTGCGGCTTCCAAAAATCTTGTGAACGATCTTGATATTATAGTCTCCTGCGGTGGGGAGACCTATTACGCCGGCGGCGCGACCAACCACGTCGATTCTATCAACAACGTGGAAAAACTGCATAATGAGTGGCTTAGTTCCGGCGCTATAGAAATTACCATAAAAGGCGAAAACATCATGAACGGCCCGCAGACTTTCGCCATCGCCGTTTCCGGGGTGGAGGAGTTCATACCCGAACCGTCGCTTTTCTTTGCGTCCTTAATCTTCGCCCTTCTTCTGGGCAGAAAAAAGAAATAAAACTATGAAAAAAACTTTCCTTCTTTTGTTTACTTTCGTTTCCCTCTCCGTTCTCGCCGACCCCGGCCCGATCAGGCTGAGGGAGACCGTCATCGATCCGGAGTCCGCCGTCATATCAGCGGTCTCGGAGCCGAAATGCGCGCCGACTTCCTCTGGTAAATTCCAATACATCCTTCAGCCCGCCCAAAATTTTGATGAAGACGAGCTCGAGGTCGTGGAGTCGCTGGGTGTTGAGATCGTGGGTTTTTTCCCGCCCAACGCCTACCATGTTCTTTGCAGCGTCGAAGAGCTTGAGGCTCTAAAATCTCAGTTTGGGATCCTCTATGCCGGTGAGTACCTCCCCGAGTACAAGACCGAAAGCTCCTTCCGCAAAACGCTCATGGCGAAAGGGGATGCTTTCTCCGCGCTCATTATCCTGAGTTCCAGCGCCGCCTACGGTGAAGTGGAAAAGTTTTTGAAAGAGAACGGCGCGTCCAAGTGCGTGCTCGCTAGCGAGACCGCGTCTCTCGTCCGGGCGGAGATCACCGGCGACCTTGTGCCGAAACTGTCTCAGCTGAGCGCGGTCGTTAACGTTGAGAAGGAGCCTGTTTGGACGATAAACAACGACGTTGCCAAGACCTCGGCGCTCATGAACGTCACGCCCGCCAACGCTATAGGTTACACGGGAAAAGGGGTGACCGTCTGCGTTGCCGACACCGGGTTTGACAGCGGTGATCCCAACACTATCCATCCGGACTTCAAAGGGAAAAAGATCACCGGCGTCGTCTGCAGCTACAACACTTCCAGGACAGACTGGAGCGACCTGAACGGACACGGCACCCACGTGGCCGGTTCGGTCCTGGGCAACGGAACGGTCGATACCGGTGCGGGCGGCATGGCTCCGGACGCCGACATTTATTTCATCTGCTGCGGCGGAGCCGGCAACGGGATCGCCGCGCCAGACGAGACGGATGTCAAGCTGGCTTATTCCGCGGGCGCCCGCATCATGAGCAACTCCTACGGCACCGGCGGCGACGGGGAATACAACTCCAGCGCTCGCGCCTGGGACCAGATCTGCAAGAAATATCCGGATTATCTGGTGCTTTTCTCCGCCGGCAACAACAACAAGGACATAATAACGGAGGACAACTGCACCATGGGTTCGGCGGCCGTTTCGAAAAACGTCATCACGGTCGGCGCCTCCGAAAACTACCGCCCGGACGTTGCCACGACTTACGCCCTATACGGCGCGCAGCCCGGCAGCATCTTCTACGAAGACAAAATTGCCTACCCCGCCAACGGCGTTCAGCAGGGGATGATGATGAACTCCAGCAGGGGGCCCGCCAAGGACGGCCGCATCAAGCCCGACGTCTGCGCCCCCGGCACCCAGGTCAAATCCACCGAATCTCTTTGCGATCCTCTGAACAACGGCACAAGGGTGAGCTACTACACCTTCATGTCCGGTACCTCCATGAGCACGCCGCTTACCGCCGGCTCCTGCGCCGACATCCTGCAGTTCCTTAAGGAGAACGGTTTTGAAAAGCCTTCCTCCGCGCACGTCAGGGCCGTGCTTGTCAACGGATGCAGATCGATGGGGACCGGCCAGTACAGCAACAATAGCGAGATACCGAACAGGACTCCCAACTGCGTTAACGGCTTCGGGCACGTCAACCTTTTCGAGAGCATCCATCCCAGTTTCGGACAGCTTTTCTCTTTCGAGGACAGCTTGAAGAACACTGGCGACGAGCTTTCGTTCGTATTCTCCAACAACACCACCAACACCGTAAACGTCACTCTCTGCTGGACTGACATCGCCGGCAGCGTGGGGGCAGAGGTCTCGCTGATCAACGACCTCGATCTTACGGTCACAGTCGGCGAAACCACCTATCTTCCCAATTCCCTGAGATCCGGCACCGACACAGTTAACAATACCGAGAAAGTCCATATTGAAGCCCTGCCTCCGGGAGAAGACATCGAAGTGATCGTCAGAGCGGGAAATCTTATGCGCCCGAACCAGGCTTTCGCTCTGGCCGTTTCCGGCGTGGACGAGCTTGTGCCCGAACCTTCATTCGCCTTGCTAGCGCTTTTAATCGCCCTTCTTCTGGGCAGAAAAACCAAATAAGATCATGAAAAAACTACTTTTTCTTTTTCTCATCAGCGGGCTTGTCCTGGCGGACGCTGCGGACCCCGAATTCAAAGTCAGTAACGTAAAAAAAGACAGCATGGACTTAAAGCTCATTGAGGACACGCTGAGTCAGCTTGGTGATCCTTTCTCAAAAGAGCCCTCTTCCGCGAATGAAAGCGAGATCGACCAGCTCATCAGCAGCATGATCGGCGAGACGGAATCCAAACAGCAGGGCGTCCCCGGCCTGGCTTTTTCGGGCCCCGGCCTTCTGACCGGCAAGGTCGTGAACCACAAGGGCGATCCGATGGCGAACGTCCAGACGCGTTTCTTCCGTGCCGAGGACAGCGAGGATCTAAGGACGATGCTCACGACCAGGAAGGGCACTTACGCCTACTACATTACGAGCTCCAACTATTACACCTTAACGGCCCACTACAAGAACCAGTTCTTCTTTACGAACATGGTCCTTATGCCGGGGCACCGCTACGACGTCAATATCCGCTTTGTGATGCCGATGACCGTCTACGGAAAGCTGACGGTGGACGGCGAGGATGCCCAGAGGGGAGTCTTCCTTAGGCTTATGAACCAGGAGGGCGCCCAGGCGGGAGGCTTGGTCGTCACCAACGGACTCTTCTGCATCAAGGACATCACCCCGGGCCGCTACACCATGGTCTTGGAGCGCCGCAAGCGTTTCATCGACGAAAGGATCAACGAGGGAAGATTCTATTACTTCCCGATAACTTTGACCAACGAGGGCGTGAGGATAAGCGTGGACCGCGACAGGCGCGACCTCTACGGCTACGTCCTTATGGACGGCAATCCTTTGCGACACCTTGACGCCAGGGTCATACTGAGGGACGCCCGCAGCAACGGCATGCTGATCCATATGGAAGCCGACACCTACTCTAAGGAAGGCTTCTACATCTTCAAGCACGTGCAGCCCGGCGTCTATTACCTGGAAGCCTTGCACGGCGACAAGCGCCTCAGGTCCCAGCGCTCCATGGTCACCGTCAAGCCGAAGCAGAAAAAGGTCAAGACCTTCCTTAACCTCGTCTCCGACCCCAACAAGGAAAAGCGCGAGATGGAGCAGCTGAAACGCCAGTTCACAGAGGATTAACTTTGCCTGAAGACGTCAAAACAGAGGAAGTGGAAGTCTTCCGTCATTCCCGCCGCCGCAGCCGCTACCACGCCTGCAAAAGCGAACGCAAGGAAAAAATGAGAAAAGAAGACCTTGAGCGCTTCGCCAAGAAGGATCCCAGGCCGCGTCAAAAAAGGTTCCGCGCCGAGGAGGAGGAATGGTGAAATATCTTCCACTGCTTTTCGCTCTCATCCTTCTGGGATGCGACGTTCCCGAAACGCCCGCCGATCAGGAAATGGCGCTGACCAACCGCGTCATAGCGACGGTCAACGGCGTTCCTTTGATGTCAGAGACGCTGGAACTGTACATCTCCAACTGGGGCGAGGAATACGAGAAGCACAATCCTCCCGTGACCTACGAGCTCCTTAAAAAGATGCGTACGCAGAAGCTTGAGCAGATGATAAACGAGGAGCTGGTCAAGCAAAGGATCAAAGAATCTCCAGTCTCCATCAGCGAGGAGGAGGTCAAGGCCCACATCTCGAAAATGATTGACGATCTGGGCGGCTCCGACAAGTTCATCAACTACCTTCAGGAAAGGGGCTACGTAACCTTGGAGGAGCTTGAAGCGGACGTCAGGGCAGACCTTGAAGCATTGAAGGTCTTTACAAGAGACATGCATCTTGCTCCGCCCACTGAGGAGCAGCTGAAGGAGACCTATGAGCTTTTGAAAGACCATATGATCCTTCCGGAACGCCTCTGGCTCTCACATATTCAGGTCTCCCTCGACAAGAGGCTTCTGCCGGACGGCTCAAAGGAAGTTTACCCCGACGAATACCTGAATTACATCAAAGACCAGATAGACCACAAGTATATAACGTTCGCAAAGGCGGCCAGGGAATATTCCGAGTGCCGTTCCTCCCAGCACGACGGCATGGTGGGCGAACTGAGAAAAGGGGACACCAACTCCGTTCCCAAAGTTATACACGATGCCGCCTTCGCGTTGGCTATCTCTAATACGAGCGGCGTAGTGGTCTCTCCTCTTGGCGCGCATCTTCTTTACGTCACCAGAAAAGCGCCGGCCCACACCAATTCCTTTGAGGAATCGCGGGAGGTATTGATGGAGTATCTCATAAAACAGGTCCTTGATCAAAACCGCGACAATTGGTTGCTTTTCCTGAGAAACAGAGCCGACATCCATTACGTGGAGATCCCCTGATATGCCGAGCGTCACAGTAGCTGTCATTACCCGCAACAGGAAGGAGCTCTTGAGGAAGTGCCTCGCTTCCATTTTTGGCGGAACGCTCGTTCCCGACGAAGTGAGAGTTTACGACAACGCTTCAACGGACGGCACGGCGGAGATGCTGAGAGAGGAATTCCTCAGTGTTAAAGTGATTGAAAACAAGGAGAATTTCGGCCTTTCCTACTGCCATAACCTGGCGCTCTCGGATTTCACGACGGATTCTATGCTTCTTCTGGACGACGACAACATCGTCGCTCCTGACATGCTTGAAAAACTGCGGGACAAACTTTTTTCAGAGCCGACGCTCGGCATCGTACTTCCGCTCTTTATGAACGGCTGCGATGATCCCAAGACCGTCTGCTTCTGCGGTGGGGAGACCTCCATGTGGAGCGGAAGAAATCTTCTCAACGACAAAAATTTTACAAAAGACACAAAGACCTATCCCACGCGCAGGATCCCGAACGCCACGTTCATAAAAAAAGAAGCCGCCCAAAAGACCGGCCTCATGGACGATCGGCTTTTCTCCACCATGGCTGACGAGGACTACTGCCGCCGCATGGAAAAGCAGGGCTACAAGGCGCTCTTCCTTTTGGATGCCGTGACCGACCACATGCAGGAAGTGAAAAGATCGGACGCCAGAAGATTGGGCCTCACCAATCCCTTGCAGACCTACATTTTCGCCAGGAACAGAGCAGTTTTGATAAAGCGCTACGGATCAGTGCTTCAGTTTTTGGTTTTCTTCATCTTCTGGCAGCCGCTGTACCACCTTTATTATCTTTTCAATATGCTTAGGTACAAGGCGCCAGCCTCCTTTGTCAAAGCTTATTTGAAAGGAGTCTGGGCCAGCCTGGTTTTTGTTTTCTCAGGCAAGCTTCCGCCTCTGGCTGAGATCCTAAAAGCGTTTTCGCAGCCCGAAAACAATTAGACCGCAAAGCGCGAAAAGTCCCACGAGAGGCTCCGGAATAGGCGCTTCCAAAGAGACCCTGAGCTCGCGCAGATCGGCTTCGCTGCCGAGAGCGGCCAGGTTCAGGCGCAGATAATCCACAGCGTCGACGGGTTGGATGTTTTGGCCGGTCACTTTCTGTTCGGGGGTCTTTTCTGTCTCAAAGAAGAATATCTCGCGCAGGATCTTGACGTCCTGCATAACGTTCAGGGTATAGTCGTAGTTCAGCCAGTAGCCTATGGGAGCCCTTTGGGAAAAGAGCCCGGAGTTGCGGGCGTAGTCCGTGAGCGTTAATTTGACGGTCTTGCTTGCGCCGGAGCCGTTGGAATTGAAGGCGCTCTGGAAGATCCTCTGATCCTCATTTTGGGTGAAGAAGAAGCCGCCTTCGAAGGTAGAGGGGAAGCGCAGTTTCGTTTGCACCCGCAGGTCTAAGTAAGGGCCGAGGCCGGAAGGCATTCCGATGTAGCAGAAGGCGCCCTGGGAGCTCTCGGGAAGCGCGCTGTTGGACTCTTTTCTCAAGTGCAGGACGTTTGACCCGTTCTCAACCCTTATGTTGGCGGAAAGGGCGTCCTCGCCGCTCCAGTTGACGTCCATGGCTTTCAGGTCGCCGGACACGAGGTCGTCGAAATTGCCCTCATAGAGAACGTAACCGAATTCCTCGCTGCCGGTGGGCATACCGAACCTTAAGTTGAAAAGCCCTGAAGCGCCGCCGTCGATCTCGATCTCGCCGGGGATATAGTCCGGCTCATCGGAGGTCTTGAGGGCGGTAATGCGGATCGTTGCGGAATCCGTGAAGGTGCCGGAAGCGGGCGTCACCTCGAACCAGTCAGGATTCTTGGTGATCCTGGCCGTGAAGCTGATGGCTTCGTCGGGAAGGGAATTGGTCAGCGCCCATTCCACTTCTTCGTCGCCAATCGTGAAGGGGACACAGGAGACGCCGAGTTTGGGAGTCTCGAGAGGGGATAGGCGGACTTCCAGCGAGGCGAGTTTCAAAGTAGAGCCGGCGTCGGGAAGATAGATCCTGACATCGTCCACCGCCGAGGAGGTTGAGGCCCCCTCATAGGTGATCTTGTCGTTCACGATGTACCTTTCTGGACCGGCGAAGACCGTCTTCAGAACCTTGTTGACCGGCGCGGTGTTCATGCGGAAACCGTAAGTGAAGAACGTGTCTTTTGAGAAAGTCTGCGTGACGAGGCTGGGGTTGGTAAGGTAGTCCGTCAGATCCACGGCCGCCTCGCCGTTCAGGTCGTAAAGAGCGCTTTGGAACTGGCGGCGTGTGGCGTTCTGGGTGAAGACCGCTTTTGAGGCGCCGGGCGCCATGGCCATTTCCCCGCGCATGACCAAGTCGTATTTGCGGTGAAGGTTGGCGGGAATGCCCACGTGGACGAAGAGGCCGCGCTCGTCCTCGGAAAGCCCGGAAGGACCGCCGCCCGTCACTTTAAGGAACTGCTTGATGACCTTTTCGGAAACGCAGCGCTCCACCTTCAGATCGTCGATGTCGCAGGAGCCGACGCCTTCCAAGAAGAAGCGCAGGGCCGAGAAGCAGTCAGCCTTTTCGTTCTCAGCGTAAACGCCGGCGCAGCTTTCAGTCTGTCCGCCGAAACTAAGCTGTCGGAGCACGTGGCGGTCGCCGCCGCCCAAGCGGACGGGATCGGCTTCTATCAGCATGTCGAGGGGGAACCAGACGTTGTCGGTGGGATATCCGCGGCTTTGGAAGGAAGGATGGGAGGCGTCGCCGTAGCCGGTGCTCAGAATGAAGCCTCCGCCCATGCGCTCGAAGGTGGTCTTGCAAATGTCGGGGGAAATGAGTGAGAGTGATTTGCTGCTGTTGCCGGACAACCTGATCCTGCAGGAGATCCTGAAGAATCGATTGGTGTGGCCCTCGCCCCAGCCTGTCTCGATGCCTGGGACCGCCACGTCCACGGCGTACTGGCTGTTCTGGCGCCTTATGGAAAGATATTTGTTGCCGCTCTCAGAAACGACCCTGGCTGTGCCGTTGGTGGCATGCCCGTAGCTGCGCGACCAGCCGCCCTGGCCTAAGATGTCGCCCGTGGCGTAAGACTCGAAATTCTCCTCATAGACCTGGTCGAAAAATTCCACGGGCTCGTTGTCCATGTCAGTCAAAGTGTCCTTGGCGGATGTGACGGAAGAATCGTAGCCCACAGGGCTGGGATAGGGATAATTGGAGAAGTCGGCGCGGTACATGACGTAGCCTTTCTTCTCGGAGCCATTGGGGAAGCCTATTTTGCGCGACAAGGCGCCTGAACCGCCGCAGTTGACCCTGAAGACGCAGGAGGGATAGTCGGAAAGTCCGGCGCCGCCCAAAAAGCGCAGCCTCACCTTGGCGGAACTTAGGAAGGTGCCGGTAGCGCCTTCTAAGGCGAAGCATTTCTCGTAGTCCTCGGCGAGCTCGACTTTGTAGGTAATGTAGGAGTTGGGGGCCAAATTTGTCAGGACGATGTCGCAGTAATCCTTGCCCCAGGCGAATGAGGGTTCCGAGGCCAGACCGATCTCACCGGCTCTCAAACCGCGGCCGTAGTTGACCGCCAGGGAGCAGGGTTGCGGGCCGGACATGATGTTCGTGCCTTTTATAATGACAGTATAGCGGCCGGCGGGGGAGTTGCCCAACCTCAGTACCTCGGCGTTGTTGACGCTGTCGTTCAGGGTGTGCCTGGTTCCGTTGGGGTCGATGAGGATGAGGTCCAGGTTGTTCACCAGGGCGCGGGCCGCGGAGGTGGTGCCGGGATAGTCGCTCCAGACTAGGCCCACCGCTAGGTCGGTGTTCTCCGGTTTTTCAAAGAAGTTGGTGATAGCTTGTCCGGTGGCGCTAAAGCTGTATTCCTTGAATCTTAATTCGCCGTCGGTGGGTTCCAGACTTTCCTTCAGATTGATGTGGCCATGACCTTCCACGCTGTTGGGACGAGTGGAGGGAACTTCCTCGAATCGGGGGTACTGTCCGGGATAGAGCGTGCGGGCGCCGCAGAACATGATGGCTTTGACGAGAGAGGCGCTTGCGGAAGAGACGCCGCGTTTCTTGGAAAGGTAGTCCCTTATGACGGCGGCGCAGCCGGAGGCCATTGGGCAGGCCATGCTGGTGCCGCCCAGATAGGCGTAATACTCGGATCGTACGCTGGTGTGTTCCCGGCTGGCGCTGCAGGAATTGATACCGGTTCCGGGAGCCACGATGTCGGGCTTTATGCGGCCGTCGGAGCAAGGCCCGCGGCTGGAAAAGAAAGCCATTCCCTGATGCAGCCCGTCGTAAGGCTCGGTGTCCTCATAAAACAAGGGACGGTAGTTTTCGGAGGCGCCCACCGCGATGACGTTCTTGGCGCAGGCGCCGGGAGTGAGTTTGCATTCGGTGGGAAGATTGATCTTGTTGTTGTCGTTTCCGGCGGCGAAGCAAACGGTGTAATCCTTGTGGTTCCAGATGAGCGTGTCAAACGAGCGGGCGGTGCTGCTGTAGGAGCCGTTGGAGGCGCTGCCCCAACTGTTGTTCATGACGCGGGCGCCCTGGTTGTAGGTGTCCTCCAGCTCGGAGTCAGAGCCTGTGTAAAGTCCGGCATCGGCGCCGGCGGCCAAAACGTAGATGGAGGCGCCCGGCGCCATGCCTTTGAATTGTCCGTCGCTGGCAGATCCTGTTCCGCACATGGAGCCCGCCACGTGGGTGCCGTGCCCGCTGTTGTCGTACCAGTCGGTGCTGCTGCCGCGCTCCCTCGAGGCGCCGCTGGTGACCTTTCCGCTGACCCTCTTGTTCTTGAAGTCCGGATGAATATTCGCGGTGTCGCCGTTGTCCAGACCTGAGTCGTGCAGGCAGACCGTCTGGGAGGAGCCGTTGTAGCCCCGCATGGTCAGCTCGTCCACGTTGCAGCAGTGGGAGGAGCGCGACATGTCGTTCATGGCCACGGGATCCACGTAACTTTCGATGGCGGCGACTTCGCCCATTTTCGCGAGTCGCGCAATCTGAGATCCGGTGAGGTGGGCCGTCAGCGCCGGGCAGATGGTTTCCGAGATGACCCTGTATTCCACGCCTTCCTCATCCAGAACGTCTTTGACCGCCTGTAAAAATTCATCGCGGGTAACGGCCACTAGAACGTAGCGCAGATTTTCGGTGGAAGCCGCGCCGAAGATCCCGTTGTCAAGCTCGCAGACCGTCTTGTATTCCGGCAGGAATTCCCCCAGATAAACGAAAGAAAAAAGTTCCTTGAGATGAGCGATCTGACCTTCCGTTCCTTCCAGGATATAGGCGTTGGGAGGAACGTAGCCGTAAAAGGAAAGCCCCAGCTCTTTTATTGCCTCCTGCTCTTCAGGATTGAAGTTTGTTTCGGGCTGCGCCAGATACAGCCTGGTTCCGGCGGGGGAAGGTAAGCAAACAGGTTCCCGTGGGACGGTACTCATAATGGAAGCGTTGGCGGTGTCAAGGGTGGTTTTGGCGAGCTCGATCTTGCCGGGATCGGCAAGGGAGGTCAGAGCAACTGTCAGAACAAATGCGAATAAGGCTTTTTTCATTTAGTTTTTCCCGTTAATTTTCTCTTCAGAAGAATAGGGAGGCCGAGAGCGATAATGATAAGCGCGATCCCAGGTTCAGGCACCAAGGTGAAATAAGCTTTCGAGGTGCCGCTCTCAAAGGTGGTCGCGCCGTTGAAAATTCTGTATTTCAAACAATAGGTGGCTTTGTAGGGGAAGTTCGTCAGGAAAAGGTCTGTGTAGTCCCAGATATAGGTCCCAGTCTCTTCGCCGGCGGTGGTCAAAAGGTTGTAGGTGACGTCAGGGTCATCGATATCAACCGCTGTGACGGAGATCCTGCGGTCATAGTTTTTCTTGTTCCAGGCGGTGCTGTAAGGAATGGGATAGGTGGGGAGAAGCTGCCTTGTCTTGGAAGTGGTGTCAAGGTCAAGATTTGAAAAGCTGGTCCCTTTCGGTATTGTGGCCGTTATGGGATAGGGAGATTCTGCGCTGCCGTAATTGAAGACCAGAGAGCAGGGCTGCGGTCCCGACATGATGTTGGATCCCTTCACTATGACGGTGTAGCGGCCGGCGGGGCCGCTCAAGCGGATAACTTCGACATTGTTGACGTGATCGTCCAGGCTGCTCCGCGCACCGTTTGGCGCGATGACGGTGAGATCAAGGTCGTTCACCAAGGCGCGGGCGGCTCCGATAGTACCGGGATAATCGCTCCAGACCAGGCCGACCGCCAGATCGTTGCCGTTGTATTTCTCAAAGTAATTTGTGACGGCTGATCCGGTCTCATTCAGGGTAAATTCCTCGAAGAGCATGTCTCCGTCTATGGGCTCCAGGCTTTGCTGGATGTTTACCT
>JAFYHD010000126.1 GCA_017539325.1 bacterium
GCGCGGAGGAATTGAAAGAGGCCATCGCCGGTTTCGTTAAGCAGGCGGCGCTTTAGTGTTTCGCGCTCTTGCGCTCCATTAGGTTCCCGCACTGCGGGCAGCGCACGAATTTGTCCTCTTTGTCGGCCGTGAAGTGATAAAGGCAGATGTCGCATTCGCACATCGTCTTCTGCGTGGGCACGACTTTCTTGAAGGAGCGCTTCTCGTCGTCGTAGAGCCATAAGATCATGATTATGGTCAAAGGGACGCAGAGAAAGTAAGCGATCAAAGATATGAGCGAAACGGAGATCATTTCAGAATTATCACCTGCAGAGGAGGCCTTTCAGGCGGAGCCTCACGTTTCGGCTCCTCGACCTTAAGTCCGAGAGCGAGCATGGTTATTATGATGAGGGAAACGGCCAGCGAAAGCGCCAGTATTTTTCCCTGCCTTCTTGTCCGGACTTTCGGAATATAAAATTTCAGTTCCCGCATCAGAACGGCTCGCGGTTGAAGAAATTCCAGACGGTCATGTTGCTCTTGTCGTTCTTGAGTTCCGTAGGCGAGGCCAGGGCCGTCATGGTCTTCTTTTCAACGTCCAGGAAGAGGACGCGCTGCGCCACGGTGAAGATGCTGTCCAGCTCGTGCGTGACGATGATTATGGTCGTGCCGAGGGAAGCGTTAAGGTCCAGTATCGTTTGGTCCAGCGAGGCTGAGGATCTCGGGTCCAATCCGGCGGACGGTTCGTCGAAGAAGAGCACTTCGGGGTCGAGCGCCATGGCGCGCGCCAAGGCCGCTCTTTTTTTCATGCCGCCCGATATTTCGGAAGGCAGGAAATGCTCGAAGCCGGAGAGATTGAAGAGCGCAAGCTTGAAGCGGGCCGAGCGTTCCAAAAGCTCCGGGGAGAAATCGGTGTATTCCTGCATGGGGAGCATGACGTTCTCAAGCAGCGTGTCGGAGCCGAAGAGCGCGCCGCCCTGGAACATCACGCCCATATCTTTTAGCATTTCGGAGATCTCTTCCTCGCTGGAATTCACCATGCTTTTTCCTTTGAAGAGAATATCGCCGGACATCGGAGTGTAAAGTCCGAAGAGGTGCTTCAGAAGAGTGCTTTTGCCGCAGCCGGAACCGCCGCATATGACGAAGATCTCGCCTTTTTTCACGCTGAAATTAAGGTTTCGCATGACGACCCTTTCGCCATAACCTATCGTGAGATCTTTCACTTCTATGATCGAATTTTCAGCCATGGCGGTCAGAAGGGCGGGTGGAAGAGGATGGTGAAGAGGGCGTCAGTCAATATCGTGATGAAGATGCCGCTCACGACGGCGGCGGTGGTGTAGCGTCCGACGCTCTCGGCGCCGCCTTTCACCTGCATGCCGCGCATGCAGCTTATGCCGGCTATCAATACGGCGAAGAAGAAGGCTTTGATAAGGCCTTCGGTGAACATTGAGAACGAGACAGCCTTGTACACTTCCCTAACGTAAGCGGGGAGGGTGACGTCGGTGGTCAGAAGGCACATGATGACGGAGCCGATCAAGGCTACGATGTTGCCGAAAATAAGCAGGCAGGGCATCGCGATGCCAGCGGCCATAATTTTCGGCAGAACGAGGAAATGTCCGGGCTCGAAGCCCATGGAGCGCAGGGCGTCTATTTCTTCCGAGACCTGCATCGTGCCGATCTCGGCGGCGTAGGCCGCGCCGGAACGGCCGGCCAAGACCACCGCGGTGATCAAGGGACCGAGTTCCTGAGCCAGCGCGATCGCGACGAGATCAGGGATGAAGGCTGTCGCGCCGTACATACCGAGCACACTTTTGCCGAGTACGGTAAGAATAACGCCGATCATGAACTGTATCATGCAGACGATCGGCAGGGCTTCGACGCCCGTGGACTCAAGCGTTGTCAGGACGGCGCGCCAGCGGATCTTGGAGGGGGCGAGGATCGCTTGCCATATCATGATGGAGCATTCGCCGACAAAGCGGACGATCTCTCTTAAATCTTCGTAAAGGTCGATAGTTGCCCTGCCGATCTGTTCGAAAAAGCCCTCATGTCTGCGGTAAACGGGAAGCTCCGGCAGAAGCTTGTCGGTGTTGATGAGGCTTAGCATTTTTTCGCAGACCGCGCTTTTCGCTACGATCTCGAAGCCGGCTTTCCTTGCGGCGCAGCGCGCCTTCAGTTCGATCATGACGGCGACGCCTTGACCGTCGATGTAATTAACCTCGCTCAGGTCAAGGGAAAGCTTTTCCCCGCTCTTTATGAGTGAGGAAAGTTCGGAGAGGGCCTTTTCAGCAGTTTGAAGGTTCAAAGCGCCTTGCAATTTCAAAAGAAGGCCCTCGGGAGTTTTCTCCCGGGTAATCACAAAGGAGCTTTCGGACATCAAACGATCAGGGGATGGTGATGACTTGGCCGGGTTTTAGCTTGTCGTCGCCGCCGTTGGCCTTCATCAGCTTAAGATAGTTTACGCCGAGCTTCTTGCCGATGGTGTAGTAGGAATCGCCCTTCTTGACGGTGTAGGTGCTGCCGCTGGCAGCGCTCTTAGAGGAGGCGCTGGAGGATCCGCCGCCGGGTATTTTAAGCTTGGTGCCGATCTGCAGGACGCCGTTGGCATTGAGACCGTTGGCGTCAGCCAGAGCCTGGACCGTGCAGCCGTTGGCGCGGGCGATCTTCCAGAGGGAGTCGCCTTTTTTGACGGTGTAGGTGCCGCCGTAAGCTTTCGCGGAGGAGGAGCTGCTCTTCCAGGAAGAGGAGGAGTCGATGTAGCCGGTGCCGCTCGAGTAAGAGCTGCCGCTGTAAGAGAGGGACTGCGAGGTGGAATATCCGCCTCTCAGAGGCACGAAGCCGTCACTACCCGCGCGGTAGGAGTAAGAGGTGTCGACAGCCGGCGCGGAGGGATCGATGAAGACGTCGTCGGAGGATCTTCCGCCGAGGACTTCCTGGTCGACTTGTTCGCCGAGACCGAAAGCGCTTCCGCCGTTGTCGCTGAGAGCGAAGTTCTCGCTGCTGCTCGACGTGCCGCCGAAAGAATCATTGGAATAACTGCTGTCCTCGGTGGAAGAGAGTTCCGCGTCGGATGAGAAAGCGGTATCGTTCTGTTCCGGAGCGGATTTGCAACCGGCCAAAGTTAGGACTGCCGCCAAAGCGAAAAGGAAGAAGAGATCGGATTTTTTCATGCTCACCTCTTGATAGTTAGATTATATAAGAGATTTTACCACAGAATCCTCGGTTGGTCAAGCGTGGCGGAAGCTTTTCCTTCGGCCTTGGTTGACTTTTGAAGGCCGAAATAATAGAATGTTCCCCGTAATTTTGTGCCGAGGTAGCTCA
>JAFYHD010000127.1 GCA_017539325.1 bacterium
CAGTACGTCATAGAGGAAGTTTCCAAGGCCGCCGGCAAGGACGCCGTCTTCGTGACCGATGTGGGCCAGCACCAGATGTGGTCGGCCCAGTACCTCCAGATCGACAAGCCCAGGACCTTCCTGAGTTCCGGCGGATTGGGCACCATGGGCTTCTGACTTCCGGCCGCCTTGGGCGCTCAGTGCGGCAAGCCCGACGAGACCGTCTTCTCCATCTGCGGCGACGGTGGCTTCCAGATGCTCATAGAGGAGCTGGCGGTCGGCCGTTTGAACAAGCTGCCCGTCGTCTGCGTTGTCCTTAACAACAGCTGCCTCGGCATGGTCAGACAGTGGCAGGAGCTTTTCTACAACAAGCACTACGCCATGTCCATCACCGACACCACCAACGACTCCCTGTTGGAGCCCGAAAAGGAGCCGCGCTACATCCCCGACTTCATCAAGGTCGCCGAAGCTTACGACTGCATCGGCGAGAGAGTGACGAAGGCGGAAAGAGTCGCCCCGGCCATCAAGGAAGCCGTAGAGAAGGCTAAAAAGGAACGCCGCCCGGCGGTTTTGGAATTCGTGGTGGAACCGAGAGCTAACGTTTTCCCGATGGTGCCCGCGGGCGCCAGCCTGGAACAGATGATGGGCCGTTTGGTCTAAGGAGGAAAAGATGAAACACACTTTATCCGTTTACGTGCGCAACCGTTCGGGCGTTCTGTCCCGCGTCGCCGGCCTCTTTTCCGGACGCGGCTACAACATCGACAGCCTCTGCGTGGCCGAGACCAACGAGCCGGGCTACTCTCTCATGACAATCGTGGTCACCGGCAGCGACGCCGTCATCGAACAGATCAACAAGCAGCTCAACAAGCTCATCGACGTTGTGAAGGTCATCACCCACTCCGGCGACGAGATAGTGGTGAGGGAGCTTATGCTGGTCAAGATCAACGCCACCGCCCAGACCAGGAGCGAGATAGTGCAGATAACCAACATTTTCCGCGGCCACATCGTGGACCTCTCCCCCAAGTCGTTGATCGTGGAGATCTACGGCACCAACGAGAAGCTCATGGCGGCTTTGGAAATGTTCGCCCCCTTCGGCATAAAAGACATCGTCCGGACAGGCTCCATCGCCATGACCAGGTGATATAATAAATAAGACTTTAAAAAATTTAACCCAACTCATAAAGGAGAAACATTATGGCAGTCATGTACTACGACAAGGACGCCGATCTTAGCCTTCTTAACGGCAAGACCGTCGGTATCATCGGCTACGGTTCCCAGGGCCACGCCCACGCCCAGAACTTAAGGGACAGCGGCGTCAAAGTCATCGTCGCCCAGCGTCCCGGCTCCAAGAACTACGACTTGGCCAAGCAGCACAACTTCGAGCCCGTCTCCGTTTCCGAGATGGCCCAGAAGGCCGACATCATCATGAACCTCGCCCCTGACGAATGCCAGGCCGATATCTACAACAAAGATATCAAGCCTTACCTGACCGCCGGCAAAGCCCTTGCTTTCGCCCACGGCTTCAACATTCACTTCGGCCAGATTGTTCCTCCCCCGGACGTCGACGTCATCATGATCGCCCCCAAGGGCCCCGGTCATTTGGTCCGCGACGTCTTCGTGGAAGGCGGCGGCGTCCCCGACCTGATCGCCGTCTATCAGAACGCCAGCGGCAAAGCCAAAGAGATCGCCCTGGCCTACGCCAAAGGCATCGGCGGCACCAGAGCCGGCGTGCTTGAAACGACCTTCAAGGAAGAGACCGAGACCGACCTCTTCGGCGAACAGGCCGTTTTGTGCGGCGGCTGCGCCGCCCTTATCAAGGCTGGCTTCGAAACCTTGGTGGAAGCGGGCTATCAGCCCGAGATCGCCTACTTCGAATGCTGCCACGAGATGAAGCTCATCGTCGACCTCATCTACAAGAAAGGCTTCGCCGGCATGCGCGACTCCATCAGCAACACCGCTGAATACGGCGACCTCACCAGAGGCCCCATGGTCATCACGGAAGACACAAAGGACGCCATGGCCGACATCCTCGCCGACATCCAGGACGGCTCTTTCGCCCGCGAATGGCTCTTAGAGTGCCGCGTCAACCGCCCGGTCCTGAACGCCCGCCGCGCCCAGGAAAAGGAACACCTGATCGAGAAAGTCGGCGCCAATCTCAGAAAGATGATGAGCTGGCTCAAGAAGTAAGCAAAAAAGCAACGCCACACAAGGGCGGAGTCTCAAAAGGACTCCGCCCCTAATAAGCCCGACTGCACAATCGGACCAAACGAAAAAAAGACCATGACAAAAAAAGATCACGTCAAGATATTCGATACGACCTTAAGAGACGGCGAACAATGTCCCGGCGCCACCATGACGCTCCCGGAAAAACTGAGAGTCGCCAAGCAGCTTGAGCGTCTGAACGTCGACATCATCGAAGCCGGCTTCCCCATCGCCTCCAAGGAGGACTTCGAGTCCGTCAAAGCCATCGCCGGCGTAATCACCGAGGACGTGGAAGTCGCGGGTTTGGCCAGATGCCTCACCAAAGACATCGACGCCGCCTACAAGGCCGTCAAAGACGCCAGGAAGCCCCGTATCCACGTCTTCCTCGCCACCAGCGACATCCACCTCAAGTACAAGCTGAAGATCACCAAAGCTCAGGCCCTGAAGCAGGTCAAGGAAATGGTGGCCTACGCCTACTCGCTCTGCAAGAACATCGAGTTCTCAGCCGAGGACGCCTCCCGCTCCGACAAGGCTTTCCTTGCCGAGGTAGTCGAAACGGCCATCCAGCAGGGCGCCACGACCATCAACATCCCGGACACCGTGGGCTACTCCACGCCGGAAGAGTTCGCGGCTTACTTCCAGTATCTCCAGAAGCACGTGCCCAGCTTCAAGAAAGCCTGCTTCTCCACCCACTGCCACGACGACCTTGGCCTTGCCACCGCCAACTCCTTCGCGGGCGTCAGGAACGGCGCCAGGCAGGTGGAATGCGCGGTGAACGGCCTCGGCGAAAGAGCCGGCAACTGCTCGCTTGAAGAGATCGTCATGGCCATCAAGACGCACTCCGCGGCTTTCAACATCGACACCAGGATCAACACCAAGGAGATCATGCCGGCCAGCCGTCTCGTCTCGAAGATCACCTCCTTCCCGGTGGCTCCGAACAAAGCCATCGTCGGCTACAACGCCTTCAGGCATGAGGCCGGCATCCATCAGCACGGCCTCCTCGCCAACAAGGCCACCTACGAGATCATGTCCGCCGAGGACATCGGCCTTCAGTCCGACGATCTGGAAAGCGGCCTGGTGTTGGGCAAGCACAGCGGCCGTCACGCCTTCTCCTTCCGCCTGAAGCAGCTTGGCTTCAACCTCAGCGACGACGAGATCACCAAGTGCATGGAGCGCTTCAAGGACGTGGCCGACAAGAAAAAACACGTCTACGACGAGGACCTCATCGCCATCGTCAAGACCGCCGCCGACCTGGACGCCCAGCCCATGTACAAGATGGAGTATTTCAGCGTGACTTCTGGCGACCGTCAGATCGCCACCGCCACAATAAAAGTCAAGCGCGGTAAGAAGTCCGTCCTGAAATCCGCCATCGGCAACGGCCCCGTGGCCGCCATCTTCTCCGCCATCGAAGCCGCCACCCGCTTCAAATTCCAGCTCAAGGACTACACCATCAGGTCCTGCAGCGTGGGAAGGGAAGCCATGGGCGAAGTGATGGTGCAGATAGAGCAGGACGGCAAATCCGCCGTCGGCATCGGTGCCAGCACGGACATCCTGGAAGCCAGCGCCCTTGCGCTTCTCAACGCCATCAACCGCCTTGTCATCAACAAGGCCGCCAAGCGCATCAAAGCCCAAGGCTAAAAAACGAGTTGAATACAAACTGTAGTCAACTGAAACGAAACAAAAGGGCCGCCCGCAAGGGCGGCTTTTCTCTTTGGCAGGAATCGCGGCCTTTGGTATAATCGTTGGTATGAAAAAGCTTGTTTGTTTCCTGGTTTTTGCCTTGCTGGCCGCCGCGGCTTTCGGAACGGTCCCTCCTCCTCCCAAGAGCGCCGTCAGCGAGGTCTCCTGCTTGCAGATGTGGCCCTTCGAGCGCGTCGTCATCATAAACTACAAGCTGGACTTGAAGGAAGGAAGCGAATATTCCATAAAGTTTTTGGGAAGCTTGGATGGTGGGAAAACGAGTTTCGACCTTTCCGAAAAAGGCTCTCTTTCCCGCGACGGTGCGGAGGGAACGATCTCAAGCTCCGGACAGCGCAAGACTCTCTGGCGGCCGGACGATTCCTTTTTCGGAGTCGTGACGGACGATATGAGAATAAAGGTGGAAGTCGAGGAGCAGGGTGATATTGCGACCTACATGGTGGTGGATCTGGAAAACGATTCCGTAAGCTACCGCTCCAAAGCCCCGGAGGGCGGCTGGCCGGAGGAATACAAGCTATCCAAGCTGGTCCTGCGGAAGATCCCAGCCGGGACTTTCACCATGGGAAGCCCCGAGGACGAGCTGGGCAGGTCTGGCAACGAAACGCCGCATACCGTGACGATCAGCAAGGATTTTTACATCGGGGTTTTCGAGATCACCCAGAAACAATACGAGCTTATAACCGGCGACGATCCCTCGGAATACAAAGGTGGCGCGCGCCCTGTGGAACACGTCTCCTACAAGATGCTCAGGGGCTCCGAGAAAGGCGCCGCCTGGCCCGCGAACGGAGATGTGGACGATGCTTCCTTCCTGGGAAAACTGCGCGCCAAAATGGGCATGAACTTCGACCTGCCTACGGAAGCCATGTGGGAGTTGTCCTGCCGGGCAGAAACGACCACCGCTTTGAACGACGGCAGCAATTTGACGAACCAGTTCGTGGACGGCAGCCTGGCCAAGCTGGGCCGCTACGGCGCGAACAGGGAGGACGGCGCAGGCGGCTTCGGCGAGCACACGGTCGTGGGTTCTTATCTTCCCAACGCCTGGGGACTCTATGACATGCACGGCAACGTTATGGAGTGGTGCCTGGACTGGTACGCGGGATATGATGGCGACGCAACCGATCCCGTCGGTGGGGAGAACGGAACTTACCGAATAATAAGGGGCGGCGGATACGTTAAAACGGCCTACGACTGCCGTTCGGCGGCCAGAGGAGCCAGCGATCCCGGCTACGGCTTCTACAACTACTACGGCTTCCGCGTAGTTCTCGTCCCCTGAACGACCTTTTTGTTATTTCTTCTTCAGGCAGCTTTTAACTAAGGCGAAGCAGGGGCAGCCGTGGTATTTCTCGTAGACCAGCATGCAGGGACAGTTCCATTTTAGGCCGTAAAGGCACATGGCCATTATGATGTAGTTGAGGTAGATGATAGGATGCCAGAGATACAGGCTGGCAAGGCCAATTACGGCGATCATGCCGGATTTTGAGCGGTATGAGAAAGCCACCTTCTCTGGCAGGAAACAGTAGCCGAAATAAAGGTGCATGAAGGATAGGAAGAAGAGCGCGGGCAGCGTCATCTTGTCCGCGATCACAAAATAAGCCAACATCCCCACCAGGACGACGCGCACCGCGATTGACCACCAGCCGGCAATTGTCGGCGTCAGCATGCGGGTGTTGTTCTGGTAGAGAAGATAGTCGGGATCTTTTTGGATAAGCAGCTGTTCCTCGTCTTTGGCCCTTTTGAACATCAAGGGCAGGAAAATGAGCGCGATCGCCAGGAAGCTCATGAAGTTGAAAAGCAAAATTGAGCAGCCGGCGCACCAAAGAAGCAGCGAAGCGTACATCGGGTGCCTGGCCAAAGAGAAGGCGCCGCGGATGATTATGGGATGGGTCGTTTTGATCTCGATGTCGTCCGACCAGAGCTTTCCGATGTTGACTTTGGCCCAGATGTGCCAGAAGGTGGCGAAAAGCAGTGCAGCGAGGCCGATCGCGAAAAAGATATAGCGCGTGATCTGGTCTTCGATCTTGAATTGGCCGAAGGAATTCAGCCAGAAGGGAAACAAAAGGATCACCAGGATCGTCATTTCTCTTGTGGCGAACCAGTTTTGAGCCTCCTTGTCGAGTTTCTGGCGGTTTTTCGCGTGCTCGATGAACTTTAAAACGACGGCGACGAGAAGAACGACGCCCGTTGCGTAAACAAAGCCCATCCCTATCAGGAAAAGCGTCGGGTCTACGGAACGAGACGCTAATTTATTGACAAACTCCAGCATGAGAACGCCTCGCGATAATGTAAATTAATATGGGGATGAAAACAGCGGCGAGAATATGGTAAATGGTGAAAGGGCCTATGACGCGCGGCTCTATCC
>JAFYHD010000128.1 GCA_017539325.1 bacterium
CACGCCTATGCCTATGACTGTGGGTGAAATGAACGTCAGAGGGGCTATGAAGGCGGAAAGGAACTGCGCTCCCTTGTAAATAAGGAAGATGATGAAGATGACCGCCAGCAGAACGAGTATGGAGGCGAGGAAATTGCCGAGTTGTTTCATATTTTTACCTTGTGTTAGGGGTTAAATCTTTCGATGCGGTATTCGTAGCCCTGCTCCGTCAGGAACATCTGCCTGTTGAGGGCGAAGTCCTGCTCCATGGAGTTCTGGGTAACGATGGTGTAGAAGTAGGCGCTGTTGGGGCCGGGCTTCGGCCTCAGGATGCGGCCTAGGCGCTGGGCTTCCTCCTGGCGGGAGCCGAAGGTGCCGGAGATCTGGATGGCGACGTTGGCGTCCGGAAGGTCGACAGCGATGTTGCCGATCTTGGAGACCATAAGGACGTCGATCTCGCCCTTCTTGAACATGCCGTAGTAGCGGTCGCGCTTGTCCTGGGTCGCGGAGCCGGTGAGAAGCGGGATCTTCAGCTCTTTCGAAAGCTTGGTGAGCTGTCCGATGTATTGGCCGATTATGAGTATATGGGAGCCTTTGTGGCGTTCCAAAAGCTGTTTTACCACTTCGGTCTTATTGGGATTTTCAGACGCGATCCTGAAGCGCACACGGTCGCTGGCGACGGCGTAGTCGCACTGGCTTTCCTCGGAGAGCGGGACCCTGATCTCGGTGCATTTGGCGGCGGCCAGCCACTGCTGGCTCTCCAGCTCTTTCCAGGGTACGTCGTAACGTTTCGGACCGACGAGGCTGAAGACTTCGCCTTCCTTGCCGTCCTCCCTGACAAGCGTGGCGGTGAGGCCAAGCCTTCTTCTGGCCTGGATGTCGCTTGTGATCCTGAAGACCGGTGCGGGCAGCAGGTGGACCTCGTCGTAGATGATGAGCCCCCAGTTGCGTCTGTGGAAGAGCTTGAAATGCGGAAAGTCGTCGCTGCTCTTTTCGGGATGGTAGGTGAGGATCTGGTAGGTGGCGAGCGTTATGGGAGCGATCTTTTTTACCTGTCCGGAATATTCCGCGATGTCCTCGGGAGGAATGTCGGTCTTGTCGAGAAGCTCCTGGCGCCATTGGCGCAAAGCGGTGATGTTGGCGGAAAGGACGAGGGTCGCGGTCTGAAGCTTGGCCATGGCGCAGATGCCGATTATCGTTTTTCCGGAGCCGCAGGGCATCACCACTACGCCGCATCCGCCTTCGACGGAACCGCCCTTGTAGAAATTCTCCACGGCCAGTTCCTGATATTTCCTAACGGCAAATCCGCTTTCGCTTTCAGGCTTGAGATGGAAATGATAGGCGTCGCCCGGTTCGTAGCCGACGAGGTCCTTGACGGGATATCCGAACTGGGTCAGGAGCCTCTTTATCTCGCCGCGGTATTTCTTGTCGACCAGCCAAGAGACATATTTCCCGTATCCTTCAACGTCGTGGGACAGAAGCTGCGAGATCTTCGGGTGCGCCGACACGTAGCGGGCGACTGTATCGTCGGTGGAATAAAGTCTGAGCCAATCGCCTTCGGCCGGTGCGATGACCATTTTCCCGTAACGCGAGCTAATGTCTTTTATATTGGCCAAAAGGCCTTCCGGCAGGGGAAACTTGCTGTACTTGTCAAGCAAAGCGACAAGTTCGTCGGGAGTCAGTCCTGAGGCGATGGCGTTCCAGAGCGAAATGTTGCTTATGCGGTAGGTGTGAATGTGCTCGGGGCTTTTTTCAAGCTCCGCGAAACGCGCCAGGGCGTCCCGGGCTTCCGGGAAAAGGGGATTGTCGACTTCAAGAAGAACGGTAAGGTCGCTCTGGACTATGACGGGATTTGCTAGGTCTGGCATCTTTATTACAACTGGAATGTCTGCAAAACCGCTCTTTTGTCTGTTATTTTCGTCATGGCTTGGCGCACTTCGTTTAAGCTCTCCTCCTTGACCACGAACTGCCCGAGACCGACCTGCGCGCTGAAATTGCGGTACCAGGATATGTGGCGCTGAAGCTGCTGCTTGGTCTGTGTCGGGCAGTTCATGAGGACAGTCACGGCGCCGCGGCTGTAGAAGAGCCCCATGCTGCGCATGATGCGGAGCTTCATGATCATGTCGGTGTCGGAGGAGAAGAGCCTGGACAGCCTTTGATAGAAGATCTTGGGATTCTGGATAGCGGCGAGCTTGTCGTGCGAGAGATAGTAACGCTTGCGGCCTTTTTCATCCGTCGTTTCGTCGGCTATCTCGAGGCCCAGCGCCTTTATCCTGAAATCGTTGGAGTGATTGAACATCACTTCGTTGTCCCTCGTGACCGTGATCGTGCCGGTCACGGGAATGGAGTAGTCCACGGCGGCGATGCGGTTCGAGTTCATGAGCTTCATGATGTTCTCATCGCTCATGTAGCACAGAAGCATGTTTTTTCCCATTAGCGAAAACGCTTTGGGATATTTCTGCAGAAGGCGCTGGGCGTCCTCGGGCTTGTCGAAGGCGAAGAAGCAGGCGTCCTTGTGAAGCGTCACTTCGCCCATCACCCAGTCTTTTAAAGTCGCGAGCACGTTTTCCGGAATGGGCGCGGTGGCGTGTTTCTTCAGGAAGTCTATCAGCATGGAAACGGGCCGGCCGAGCGAGGCGGCGTCGCGGATGTTTTTCTGCTTAAGGTAAAAGAGCGAGCTGTCATGGTTGGATTTGGGGTCCATGTCCATGAAGAGGGAGAGGAAATAGCGGACGTAGTCCCAGCGGCCGGAATTGATGACGACCACCTCGAAATCGTTTTTCACCACAAGCTGCAGCTTGCTGGAATCGTAGCTGGGAATGGGAGCGCCGCAGACTATGGCTAATCCGAGTTCGGTAAGCGTGACGTATTCCCTGCCGTCTTTGGTGCAGTGGTAGGTTATGCCGGGAATGAAGAAGCGCTGCTTCAGTTCGTGATTGAAGATCTGGCGCGTTTCCTCCACGGTGCACACCTTGAGGTTTGCGCCGTCCCAGCCCCAGGTCTTCTTTTTTTCGCCGACGGAGTAGCAGCTTTTCACTTCTCTTTCTATCAGTTCGACAACTTCGTCGACAGACAGCCAATGCCCGGCGTACTGCCTCAGAAGACGGGTGTAGATGCTGACAAGGTAAAGTTCAAGAGAGGTCACGCGGGAGTCGCTTTCGTTGTTCCATACCGAGGGGCAGGTGTTGCGCCACTCCACGTATTTTTTCATCTGGGCTCCCAAAGGCAGGAGGCGGAACTTGCTGAGGTTCGGGCCGGGGGCGATGACGCCGGAGGAATCCATGCAGAGGATCCTCGAGTCTATGCCGAAGCGCAGCACGTATTCGAAGAACAGGTCGCGGTCTTTTACGTTGGCGAAACGCTTTTCCAGCATGTCGCGGCTGAAAGCGTAGAAGCGGCGGAGATTGCTGTAGCGGAGGCAGCCTTTTTCCGCAAGCGAGAGAAAGCTGTCGATCCAGCGGCACATCTTCCCGGAAAACTCCGGATTGACGTTTTCGGGAAGGTCGTGGCAGGTTATGTCTTCCAGCCTCGGTTCCGGGAGCGGGATCTCGTCGTTCTCAAAGAAGGGCGCAAGGATTATTTCGCCTTCCATGTGATCTTTTGTGAAGACGCCCGGCGGCCAGAGACGATGATCGGTGAAGAAGGCGACGCCGTAATAGTGGAGCTCGGCGATGTGGGAAAGGTTGAGATCCTTGGCGTAGGCGCCGGCGTTGAACTGCAGCTCGCAGCACCTCATGATGCAGGCGTCCCTTTGTCCTACGTCCTCCATGGCCAAGGGAGATGTCGGCTCCTTCGGGTTCACCTTGTAGCGCAGGCCGAAGCGGTGCCTCAAAACCGACACCAGCGCGTAGGCCTGGGGGGAGAGCTTTTTCAGGACGGCCTGGCGTTTCTCTTTGTCCGCCACAGCCTCCATGTAATGGACGCCGTACATGTTCTCGCCGTCTTCGAGCTGGCGCTTCGAGAGCCAGATCTTGTACATCTGCTTCAGGGAGTGCCGTTCGTTGGCCTGCTTGAACAGATGGATGAAGTCGAGGGAATCACTTTCCATGGATGATGACCTTTATGGGGATGTTCATGCGGGCGCACTGATGCTCTATGTCGGGAATGTGCTTTTCCGACACGAGCCAGTGAGTTTCATCCAACTCGCTGATGATGGCCCTGCTGATGCAGTGGTTTTTCTTCAGCTCCTCGCTCATCTTGGGATCGGGAACCGTCAGGATGTGTACATGGTAGTGGAGAACGTTCATTTTTCTTTAGGGGCTCTCTGCGACCAGAAGACATAGTAGGCGATGGCCGAGGCCGCCGTCACGTTAAGGCTTTCAACGTTTCCCTCCGTAGGAATGGAAAAGAGGGGAAGGCTTTTCCTTGCGCGCTCCGGCAGGCCGTGCGGTTCGTTGCCTGAAACTATAACCTTATTTACACTATTATTATAGCACAAATCAAATTTAATGGAACATCCTTCGCCGGACAATGCGCAGACCCTGTCGTTGTTTTCCTCCAAATATCGCATGGTCTCCTCTTCCTCAAGGTAGAGGAATTTCGCGTCAAGAGCGGCGCCGGCGCTCGCTCTTATGCAGAGAGGGTGAAGGTGCGACACGCTGTTTTTGACGAGCAGGAAATTTTGGCAGCCGAAGGAGGCGGCGCTCCTTATGATGGTGCCAAGGTTGCCCGGATCCTGAAGCTGCCAGAGGCAGGCGACGGGGCTGTTTTTCGGAAGGTCTGAGGTCTTCGAAAGAAGCTTCGCGGGTTCAATGAGAAGCGCGAGGCCCTCGGGGTTCTTAAGGACGCTTATCTTTTCGAAGCATTCTTTGGTCAAAAGGTAGAAGGGGACCGAGCCGGCCGCGGCTTCGCGAGCTATCTTGGCGCATTTTTCCGTCGCCTCCTGCGACAAAAGCACGCCCTTCACCGCGCCTTTGATCTTCAGGGCGTAATCGGCCGCGACGGCGCCTTCAGCGAAGCAGAGGTTGTGCTCGGCGCGCCCTTTCTTTTCCCTCAGGGAAAGCGCCAGGTCGATTATCCCGGCGCGGCGGCTTGTTATCAGTTGCGGTTCGTTCATCTTTTCTCCTAGTAGATCACCTGTCTTGGGTCGCAGGCTTTTTTCTGCAGTTTCGAGGCGAAGCTTTTTAGAAGCGGATTGGCGCCTTTGTGTATATGCACAAGGGCGTAGCGTCTCAGCGCCTCGTCGCGTTCGCCCCTTTGGTCGGCGCACTTGCCGAGCATCAGCTGGGCGGCGGCCTGGAGGCGCGGCTTTTTCGTTCCTTCTTTCAGGGCGATCTCAAACCATTTTTCCGCGCTCACGCTGAAGCCAAGGGAGAGGGCAGCCGAGCCGGAGAGGAAGGCGGCGTCGGGCGTCAGGTCGCGCCAGGCTGTTTTGCTTCTGCAGCGGGCGTAGAAGTTCGTGGCGGCGTTGAATGAGCCCTGGTGGTTGCCGGAGCTGAGATCCGTTCTTATGCTCATTATTTCGACAAAGGGGGAATTGGGATAGCGTTTCTTCAAGGCTTTCAAATGTCCGGAGGCGCACCTCGGGTATCCCTCCCGGCAGTATTCCCAAACGAGGAAGATGCGCATTTCAGTCTCAAGGCGGGGCTTCCTCTCAAACTGCTCCTCTATTTCGGAAAGGCTTTTGCCGAGGGCGGCCGGTTGGACGATCCAGCCTACGCACATGGGCATAGGCCAGGGCGCGGTGTCCATAACGCAGTTGTAGGCGGAATTGAGCATGTTGGCGTCGGCTTCCGTTTCTTCGTATTTCTGCGCCCGCATGATCTGGGTGAGCGCGCGCTTCAGCCAGATCATGGAATTGGCCGTGCGGTCGGATCTCGCTTCAGATGAGGCGCGCATAAGAAAGCTTAAGGCTGCGTAGAGGTAGGTTTCCGATGAAGCGGGCTCCTTGAGAAGCGCTATGCTGCGGTCGCAGCATTCTTTGATCCGCTGGTCGAGAAGCTCCAGCTTCTGTTCGTCTTCTCCGTACATGACGATAGAGCCGAACGCGGAAGCCGCTAGGCTTATGAGGATCGTTATGTCGTCCGGAGATTTTTTCCGTTCCTCCTGGAAAAGTTTTTCCGCTTCGGCCAGGCGTCCGGAGTAGAGGAGAGCACGCCCCTTTTCCAAGGAGGTCTCGGCAAAGGAGACGAAAGCGGAGATCAGGAGCAGGAGCAAAAACGCATTTTTCATAACTTTTTCCTAAGCCTGCTCGAGGGGATGCCAAGCGCTTCCCGGTATTTCACGACAGTGCGGCGGGCGATTGGGCAGCCCCTTTCCGCCATCATTTTCGCGATCTCGTCGTCGCCGTAAGGTTTCTCTTTGTTTTCGCCGTCAACTATTTCGCGCAGCAGATTCTTTGCGTCCGCTCCGGACGTCTCGCTGCCGTTTTCGCTTGAGGCGACGCGGCTGAAGAAATCTTTCATCTCCATCAGTCCCTGCGGCGTGTCCATGTATTTTTTGGAGATGGCCCTGCTTACGGTGGAGTCGCTGAGATCGAGTTCATCGGCCAGTTCGTGCATCGTGAGCGGGCGCATGTGTCCGGGACCATTTCTCAAAAAATCCTCCTGATGGGCGACGATAGCCTCGGCGACGCGCAGAATCGTGCGTTTGCAGAACTGCAGCTGGGAGATGAAGTTTTTCCCGGCTTTGACCCTGTCTCTCACGAAGGCGCGGCTCTTTTCATCCTTCGAGCGCATGCCATTCACAAAACTCTTCGAGATCCTGACGTAGGGGAAGCGCTCGTCGTTCATTTCCGCCGTGAAAGAGCCGTCTTCGTTTTCCCTCACGATGATGTCGGCCACGGCGTTCTCTGGTTCGGAGTAAGTCAGATCTCTGCCGGGACGGAAATCAAGCGTCCCTATCGTTTCCAAGGCGTCTTTCAGTTCTTCTTTGCCAATTTTAAGACTGTTCATTATCGCCTGGAAACGCTGGTGGAGCATGTCATCGTAATGGTCCCTTATTATGGCGTAAGGTAAAGAGTCCTTCAGGCCTTTCCTTCCCAGCTGAAGGAGGAAGCTTTCCCTTAGATTCGCGGCGCCCAGTCCCGGCGGATCGTAGCTTTGCAAGAGCTTTATGGCTTTTTCCACCTTTGTTTTGGGAACGCCCAGTTTTTTAGCCATTTCGTCGACGCTCTCCGTAAGGAAGCCTTTCTCGTCGAGGCTGGAGATAAGGTAAGTGTAAACGGGCTCGTCTTCCTCAGGGAGGTCCAGAGCGAACTGATCTTTCAAATCGTCGGAAAGCGTCGTGGGCGCGGTGAGCGAATTCATAACGTAATCGTAGTTCTTCTGCAGGGTCTTCTGGTCGGCATAGGCTATGTCCTCCCCGGCTTCCTCGCGGTAATAGTCCTGCCATTGCTCGTCCTCTTCGCTCAGCTTGTCAAGCGCTTTCTCATCCTCCGGATCTTCGTTTGCCTCAAGGCGGTCGGCGTATTCGCTCTTTTTGCCTTCTAAGTCTTTTTCCTCCTCGTCCTGCGCGTCGGGGGAGAAACCGTTTGCGAATTTTTCGTCCTCGCCGTCCTCTTCCTCGGGATAATATTCCTCCAGGGCCGGATTGGTGTCCAGCTCTTTTTTGACCACGGCCTCAAGCTCGGCTCTGGGCGCTTGCAGAAGCGCAAGAGCCTGGCGCTGCTGTTGGCTCAGGCGCTGCTCCTGGCGCACGTTTAGGTCGAGGGCCAGATCCGGTTTCGGATTATATAAATTCTCGTCAGGCATGAAAATTGCTAGTTCACTAATTATTGTATCAAAATCAAGCCCATAACATAATTGTTTGCGTCGGACTTCCTGGAAAAACGCTTACTTTGTCTAGGCACTTTTGTAGAAAACCGCAAAAAGCTGGAAAAATTGACGGACTTCTTGGAAAATTAAAGAAAAATGCCCAAGCAAGGAGAACCCAAAATGAGCAAGAAGTCCGTGATCGTCGTGGACGATTTTCCCGTGGTGGCCTTAGGATTGAAAAACATTCTGGAGGGCGCCCTTGATTTTGAATTCAAGGGATACGCTGTGAACATTTACGCCATGAGGGCGTTGCTGAAGCATCAAAAGCCCGACCTAATAATCGTTGACTCCGTTATTCCCAGAGCGGACCTTGGCGAGACGCTGAAGGAGCTGAGGCAGACGGCGCCTCTTTCAAACATACTGCTTTTCTGTTCCGCTGACGAAGAGTTCACAAGCGTCCTGGGATTGCGCTGCGGAGTCAGGGGGATCATCTCGAAAAGAGCCTCCAAGGACGAGATAGTGAAAGCGGCGAGGACAGTTTCCTACGGCGGAACATTCCTTTCGGGAACTGCCGCGGAAAAGCTGACCACCTACGTGGCCAAGAACGATCTCGGCACGGCCGAGGTCAGCAAGCCTAAATTTTCCACGCGGGAATACATGGTGCTGAAAAGGCTGACAGGCGGCGACAACATGTCGCAGATCGCCAGGGATTTCAACCTCAGCCCAAAAACGGTGGCCACCTACAGGGAGAGGCTGATGGCCAAAATAGGGGTGAGGACGCTGGCGGGCCTCATCAGATACGCTTTACAGAACGATCTTTTGTCTGACGCTTAGGCCATTATGAAATCAAGCATCTCGGGAAGATGCGTGTCCCAGAAGAGCCAGTTGTGATAACCAGGGTACTCCCTGTACTCGTGGTCGATCCCGTGCTCCGTCAGCCACTTTTCCCAAGCCCGGTTGTGCTCCAAGAGAAAATCTTCCGTTCCGCACAGGAATTTGATGCGCGGGGCCTTGTCGTTGGTCAGATCTTTCGCGATGATCTCCAATCGCGAGGATTCGTCCCAAAGGCGGGCGCTAAATTCCGGTCTCTCGAGATATCTTCTGGAATCGACCGCGCCGCTAAAACTTCCGATGGCGGAGAAGAGTTCGGGATATTTGAGGCCCAGCCTGAAGGCGCCGTATCCGCCCATACTGAGGCCGCAGATCGTTCTCTGCTCTTTCCCGATCGAAACGGGCAGGTGACTTTCGAAATAGGGGATCAGCTCTTTTATGAAAAAGCTTTCGTAGTTGCCGCCGTGGGCGTCCGTGGTGTCGGAGTAGAAAGAGCGCCCGCCGTCCGGCATGACGATGATCAGCTCTTTGCCGTATTTTTCCCAATAGCGCTCGACGCTAGTCATGCGGGTCCAGCTGGTGTAGTCATCGGAGAGGCCGTGAAGAAGGTAAAGGATCCTCGTCGGTTTGTCTTCTTTGAATTTGTCGGGGATAAGGGCGCGAAAGGCGTAGTTCACATCTAAAACAGTGCTGAAAAAATGCCAGTCAACGTTAGCCATCTATGGTGTCCTTGGTGTAGAGGGGGAAAGAGGTGAAACCTAAAAAGCGGCATTCCGGAACGGGAACGAGCCCGAAATTTTTATAGACCAGTTTCTGCATTTCGCGGGCCAAATTTATGACGTCGGCAGAAGTAGCGCCTTCCTTTGTTTCCAGCATATTGGCGTGCTTTCTGGAAACGATAGCCTGGCCTTTTGAGAGCGTTCCCTTGACGCCGACTTTGTCGAGATAAAAGGCGACGCTCGGAACTTTGCCCTGCGCTTCTTCCGGCAGGAAATTCCTGAAGAAACTGCCGCAGGTCCTTTCCTTGGGATAGCGGCGGGACCTTTGGCGGATTATTTCAAACGCGCGTCCTTTGGCGAAGGCGGCCTCGAGATCGCTGCCGGCTTTAAGCAGGAATTTAGCGGACCAGACGAGCCATTTTTCGCGGTGCAGTCTGGAAACGTCGTAGCCGTATTCGAACCAGTCCTTGTCCACTTCCTTAACGGAACCGTCCGGCGATATGACCGTTGCGGAGAGCAGGAAATCCGCCAGGAAAAATTCAAAGAAGTGGGCGTTTATAAAGGCCGCGCCGCCGATCGTCCCGGGGAGGCCGGCGAATTCTTCCAGGCCGAGCGCGTTGCGCTCGAGGGAAAAATCTATGGCGTCCTGCACAGCCGCTCCGCAACCGGCTTCCAGAACCAAACCCTCCGGGCTCTCCTTCAGGGAAAGCTCCTTGTTGGCGGGATGCAAGGTAAGTCCCTTGCAGCCTGAGTCGGAAACAAGCGTGTTGGCGCCCTCGCCCAGAATGTTCAGGTCTAAGCCTTCCTTTTTCGCGAAGGCCAGGTCGGACAGGGCTTCCTCGACGGTCCGCGGCTCGGAGAAAAACTCGGCGTTCCCTCCGGTCCTGAACCAGTTCAGATCTTTAAGCGGGAAATCTTTTCGCATAGTCCAATTATAGCATAAGCCTTTTTTTGTATAATTGGAAGGATAGGGTAACAATACAATCTAAGGATGCATCATGAGAAAAGTTTTATGGTTTTCGCTGCTTTTGACGGCCGCGGCTTCGGCTTTTGCAACAACCGGCAATCTTGATCTGAAAGTCGCCGTGGTCTGCTACAACCCCTTTATGACAAACGTGGCCGAGCTCACCACCGCGAGGCGCCTGAACGCCGTTTTCGGCTGGCCGACCGGGCAAAATATGGCCACCCAGCAGAAGTCCTGGTGGAAGGAAGCCACCGACGGAATGGTCAAGTCTGATTTCGTCGTCGTCACGAACCTCAACATTTTCCCCTTGATGACGAGCGGCAAACGCTTCAATCAGCAGAGCTATTACGACTATTGGAAGAAAGGGCAGACCGACAAGCATCCGGGCGGTTCTTTCGACTACGCCCATTTTCTGACCAACGACGTGCCCTGGATGATCCCCGCCATCGAGGATGGCAGGATCGACCAAGTCTGGCTCTACGGCTGGCCCGGCATGAACACCAACGAGACCAAGCTTTTCGGCAAAGGCGCCTTCGGCTGCAATTCCTTCGGCTTCGCCCGTTTGAAAAACGAAAGAATGTTCATGATGTGCATGCCAAGCATCGAGCGCTCCGATACTCCGATGGAAAACTTCGGCCACGGCTGCGAATGGCACCTTGGCGGCGCTTTCCACAACTACGTCTATTCCTTCGACGGAGGCATAATATACACCAACGTTCACGATCTGGCCCTTTACAGGGCGCACGGCAGCGAATCGAGCGAAAACATCTGCATCGGCGACGTGCACTACGCCCCCAACTCCAAAAGCGACTACGACTGGGGCAACACCACCCCGGTGGAATGCTACGCCGACTGCTGGTACGACTTCCCCAACATGACCAACTGGGTCCCGAGGACCATGACTTGCGCCGACTGGGGCGGCGGCGTCAACTACAAGCACAAGATCTGGTTCTTCCACCACATGCCGAGAAAAGTCGGTCTTCACCGCGGGCACATGATGAACTGGATCACGAAGTACATGAACCCGAACATCGCGGCTTACCCGATCGGTTCGCACGAAACGATCCGCCAGGAGGACGTTGACTTGGCCGGGTTCTTTTCCTTCGAGATGAACGTTCCGGAGGGAACGACGCAGCTTGTCGTGAGAGTCAACACCGGTCTTCCCGTGCTCTGCGGCTTGAGAAAGAATTACATTCCCTTCTACGACCGTTATCAGCAGGACGGGCCAGTTTACGACGATCTGTCCGATAGCCGTGAGACGGAACACACCTTTACGCTGACTCAGGACGACTGCCACGGCAAAGGCTTGGAAGGCAGATGGTATCTGTCCTTCGGCAGCGCCTACGGTCACGGAAGCGTGGTAACCACCAGGCCTTTGAACTCCAACACCTTCTACACCGTCGAAATGGAGCTCTCGCCTAAGCCGGCGCCTATGGATGGAAGCGAATACGTGGAGGTCACAAAGCCCGCGGAAGGCGACTATTACCGTAACATGACGGAACCGATCAAATGGGACTACAAGGCGCCCTCTGACGGCTGGAGAGCTTTCTATCTCTCTTACTCCACCAACGATTTCGAAGGCCCCTGGATCGACATCTGCGAAGACTACTACTACGAGCTCGACAAGAATTATTCTTGGAATACTTTCCCGTACAAGCAGGTCTCCGACAGGGCGAGAGTGCGCATTATCGCGGAAGATCTGCACGGCCACAACGTCACCAACTATTCCGGCCTTTTCGGCATAAGCACCGACCCGATACCCGAACCCGGGGTGGTTATTTTTGCGCTAGCCGCGCTGGCTTGCCTTATGATCAAGCGCAGACTGTGAGCGGTGCTTTTTGCTCCGCTCGCGGACTACGCGAACGCTGACGCGGATATTGTCTCGGACGAAAAGTTATGTTCCCTTGGCAAACAGGCTTCGCTGAGTTTGCTTACGGGAGCATAACTTTTTTCGTCCTCGACAAAACTCACGGAGGATGCTATCAGGCAGACTGTGAGCTGTGCTTTTGGCCGTCAGAAAACAACAACCTCCTCAAGATTTTGTTACGAAGTAAAATCAAGAGGAGGTTGTTGTTTCTGACGGAAGAATGTCAGCATCTTGGGGAGATCCTGTGCTCAACCACGGGAAATCTACAAGTTATCCACAAGAAGTTAAGTTTGGCCTTCTTGAACAACTATCGCTAAAATAGATAGTTATGAACTTTTGCACGAATAATCCCCAACTTATCGACAATCGTTTGCAATTGGAACAGGCAAATGATAAAATGACCTTCCCGTTTTAAATTTTTGGGAATCATTTGTTATGTTCAAAAAAATCTTTTACGTTTTGCTGGTTCTGGCGCTCGTAGCCGTGGCGGCTTTCTCCTTGTGGAGAAATTCCGGTTCGGAAAGGGAGATGCAGAAATTGAGAGCCCAGATGTACGATCTGCAAAAGCAGGTTGAGAAGCAGAGTTTAGCGAAGCAGGAAGCGGAGCAAAGCGTAAAGGAAGAAAAAGAGGAACGCAAGATCTTCTCCGAGGCGCTTACGGCTCCTTCCCAGACGCCTCCCTCCGTAGTCCGCCCCGCCGGCGCCGAAACGAAGAACGCCGTGGTCTCCGTGGCTGATTCGAACGATTTCGCCCAGAGCCTTGCCGACATTCAGGAAGAAGTCAAAGAGCAGGCGATGAAAGAGACTTTGAACGACGTGGCGGAAGCGATCACCAACGACACCAGATCGATCGACATGTCGGAAGTAGACGCTATGATAAAGGAAGCGGAAGAAAAACTGGTCGCCCAGTACGGCGCCCAGATCCTTGAGAAGGAGAATAAGACCGCAAAGATCGCGGAGACCGTGAAAGAGGAGATCGAGGAAGTAAAAGAAGTTAAAGAAGAGGTGAAAGTCGAGGAAAAAACGGTCGTTTCCACGCCTTCCTGGCAGGATGAAAGCGCGCTTCCCGGTTCAGTCCCCGTGGTCGATATCGACGAGTTCACAACGAGAAAATTGGACAACGCTCCTACGGAGATAAACAACGGTTACATTTCATCCAGAGGAGAGCTGAAGCCTGTGCACGGCGACGCTCCCGTTACAGTGAGCCAGCCTTCCTGGACGCGGAACAATGAAAAAGCTCCCGAGCAGACGGTTCAGCGTACGACTAATCTGAGACCGGCTTCCGAAGTTATCGTTCCCGTGGCCGCCGCCAAAGAGAAAGTCGAACAGGATGTGAAAGCTGAGGAACTTCGCAGAAGACCTGAGCCCGTTCGCAGGATACCGAAAAAGAATTACAATGCGCTCGGCAAACGCACCATGGCCGACGTGATGAAAGAAGGCCTTTAAGGAAAGTTAAGTGGCAAAAAATCTCTTGATCTTGATCTGCCTGGCGTCCTCGACGCTTATGGCAGCCAGCATAGAAGCTATCATCGGTTTTGACTCTTCCAAACTGAAGGAAGAAAAGAAGGAAGGCGCGAGCTTTTTTTCGTATGCCGACAGCGACGTCAATTACGTTGAGCACGGGCAGGGGACTCCCGTTCTGCCCTGCAAGCATGTTTACATCGCGGCGCCCAAAGGCGCGGAATATTCCGGCTGCCGGACGAAAGTGAGCCGCGAGCAGCTTCCCGGCCGCTACGACCTTTACGTCAGGGACAAAAATGCCAAGAAGACCGGCGCCGATCTTTATCCTCCCAGCTGCGTGGAGTTCGTCAAGCAGTATGACGAGGCAGGCTTCAGGATCTTTATGTTCAGAGTTTACCCGATAATGTGCCAGCCCGCGGACGGCACCGTCATGCGGATCATAAGTCTGCAGATGCAGGTTTCCTGCAAGGGTGAGGAGCGCTACGAGAACGTGCCGATGGACGACCTTATCAAGATCAAACGCAAGGTTTTGAACCCCAAAGCCTTGGAGAATTTGGTCGCCTCGCTTAAAGTCAGCCCTAAGAAAGGCTTGAGCATAGAGAAGGAAGGTTTCGCCGTGAGCCGCGGCAAAGGCAGGAACGTTTTCGCGGAAAACGCCCCTAAGAACAAGTGGCGCAAGGACGAATCCGCCTCAAATTCCGACGACGGCAACCTGATAGAGGCGCTCAAGCAAAACAACATCACGATAGAAGACGGCAGCGTGATGTTCTCTCCCATTCAATTCTGATTTTTGAGCGGAATTTGGCAAAAAACGGCCGTTTTTGGCCCGATATTTGCAAAATCTGCCCTGATTTCATAGAATATCCTAAATAATAACGGAGTTATTCATTCTATGGATATCAAGGAAATCAAACATTTTCTCAAATTGATGGACGCCTACGGTCTCTGCGAATTCACTTTCGAGAACGCCGACGGCAAGATCTCTTTGAAGAGGCCGCAGGGCGGAGCGCCCGCCCAGGACTACGCCACGCTGAAAGTTTCGCCGGAGGAAGTTCTAAATTCCATCCCGGAACCTGTCGCGCAAAGACCGGCGCCCGAACCGAAGGCGGCTCAGCCGAAGGCTGAAGCAAAGCCCGCGAGCGACCTCATTCCCATCAATTCTCCCATGGTCGGCACTTTCTACGCCGCCGCCAGCCCGGACAGCCCGCCGCTCGTTACTGAGGGTCAATCTGTCAGCGAGGAAACTACCGTGGCAGTGATCGAATCGATGAAGATCATGAGCGAGATCAAGGCGGAAGTCAGCGGCGTCATAGCGAAGATCTGCGTTGGAAACGGTCAGCCGGTGGAATTCGGCCAGACACTCTTCTTAGTGCGCCCGGAATAGAAAAATGTTTCGCAAGATACTTATAGCCAACAGGGGCGAGATCGCTTTGCGTGTGATCCGTGCCTGTCGGGAAATGGGTATAGCAAGCGTGGCGGTCTTCAGTGAAGCCGACAGGAATTCGCTGCACGTCAGATACGCTGACGAAGCTTACTGCATCGGCAGAGCCCCGGCTTCCGACAGTTATCTCAATATTCCCAGGATCATCGCTGCTTGCGAAGTGTCGGACGCCGACGCTGTCCATCCGGGCTACGGCTTCCTTTCTGAGAACGCCCATTTCGCCGAAATCATCAATTCCTGCGACATGACTTTCATCGGCCCGACCAGCGAAGCCATCTCCGCTCTGGGCGACAAAGCCAACGCGAGGGACTTGGCCGTCAAGCACAACGTTCCCGTGGTGCCGGGAAGCGACGGACCTGTCAACGATTACGCTTCGCTTCTTAAGGAAGCGACAAGGATAGGCTACCCCATCATCGTCAAAGCTTCCGCGGGCGGCGGCGGGCGAGGCATGCGCGTCGTCAGGAACGAAGACGAGCTTCAGAAAGCTTTCGAGACCGCGAGGAAAGAAGCGGAGGCGGCTTTCGGCAACCCCGAAGTTTACATCGAGAAATTTTTGGAGAGATCCCGCCATGTGGAAGTCCAGATTCTGGCTGACAAGGACGGGACCTGCGTTCACCTTGGCGAGCGCGACTGCACCATGCAGAGAAGGCACCAGAAGCTTTTGGAGGAATCGCCTTCTCCCATAGTCGATGAAAAGCGCCGCAAAGAAATGGGCGAAGCGGCCTGCCGCATTGCCCTGGCCGCGAATTACGTGGGCGCCGGCACGGTGGAATTCATCGTCGACGAAGACACCGACGAATATTACTTCATGGAAATGAACGCCCGCGTTCAGGTCGAGCACGGTGTCACGGAAATGGAAGCCGACGTCGACATCGTCAGGCGCCAGATCATGGTGGCGGCCGGCGAGCCTCTCGGACTTTCCCAGGAAGACATACGCCTGAGCGGCTGGACCATCGAATGCCGCATCAATGCGGAGGATCCCGAGCACGACTTCCGCCCCAATCCCGGAAAGATCACGACTTACAATCTGCCCGGAGGCCCCGGCGTCAGAGTCGATTCCATCGCTTACGCCGGCTATGAGATCTCGCCTTACTACGATTCCATGGTGGCGAAACTGATGGTCCATTCGAGAGACCGCATCGCGGCCATCAGGCGCATGCTGAGGGCGCTCGACGAATTCGAGATCGGCGGCATCAAGACGACGATACCTCTCTTTAAAAATCTTTTGAAGCAGCCCGCCTTCATAAGAGGCGACCGCTACAACACCAACTTCGTCGAGGAGTGGCTCAAAAAGCAATGATCGACCTTCACCTTCACAGCATCTATTCCGACGGCACCAGCACGCCGAAGGAATTGGTCGAGCAGGGAATAAAGCTCGGCCTCAGGGCCATTGCTCTGACGGATCACGACACTGTGAGGGGTATCGACGAACTGGCTGTCGCAGCGAAAGAGCAGAAGATGGATTTCATTCCCGGCGTGGAATTGTCCGCCGGCACTTTCTCCCTGAGGAAAGACCATAATAAGGAAGTTCACATCCTAGGTTATTTCCCGAGGTGGGACGACAAACTGAAGACCGCCCTGGAGCCCTTGCGCCAGGTACAGTCCTGGAGAGAGGAACGCAATCGCTCCATCGTTGAGAAATTGAGGGGCTACAACGTTCCCGTAACATACGAGGAGCTGGTTGAACTGGCCGGCAGCAACAACGTCGGCCGTCCGCATTTCGCGCACTGGCTCATCGAAAACGGCTACGCTCATACCGTCAGCGAGGCTTTCCAGCAGTTTTTGACTCCGGGCGCTTTGACTTTCACGGAGCGCAAGACCTTCGACATCGCGGGCTCCATCGATCTTATAAGGTCGGCGGGAGGTGTTGCGGTCCTGGCGCATCCCAAGGCGCTGCACATTTTCTCGGACGACGATTTCGAGAACTTTTTGAAAGGCATGGTCGACAAGGGATTGGAAGGCATAGAGGTCTACTGTTCCGTTCATCTGCCGGCCGACATCAGGCGCTACGAGAGAATGGCGCAGAAATTCAATCTGATCATGACCGGCGGCACGGATTTCCACGGCAAAATGAAACCTGACATCAGGATGGGCTACGGCTTCGGCTACACGAAAGTGGACGATTCCGTCTACGACAAGCTCAAGGCAAAATTGAATTCTAAAAAACAATAACCATAAAATTAAGAGGCAATATGAAAAATCGTATCGGCGTCATCGCTTTCATGAGACCCGAAGGCGGAACCTTGAAACAAGTGGCCGCCCACAAGCTCGACACCTGCCAGCTGGTCAGCTGGAACCCCAAGCACTGGACCGACGAAATGGCCGAGCAGGTCAAGGCTGAGATCAAGGAATCCGGCATCAAGCCCACGGCTTTCTGGGCCGGCTGGTCCGGACCGGCTGTCTGGGACCTTCTGTCCGGACCGGCTACGCTGGGTCTTGTTCCCCCGGCCTTCCGCTTCCAGCGTCTGCAGTCCATGCTGGCGGCCGGCGACTTCGCCAAGAAGATCGGGCTTCCCGCCGTCATCACGCACCTGGGATTCATTCCCGAGTGGCCGAGAGACCGCGACTTCGGCGACCTGGTCGACACTGTCAAATACATCGCCCGCTATTACAAGAGACTGGGATTGCAGTTCTGGTTCGAGACCGGCCAGGAAACGCCTGTCACGATGTTAAGGCTTATCCAGCAGACCGGCATGGACAACCTCGGCATCAACCTTGACCCCGCCAACCTCATCCTCTACGGCAAGGCCAACCCCATCGACGCCCTGGATGTCTTCGGACAGTATGTCAAGAACATCCACGCCAAGGACGCCTTCTATCCCACCGATCCTATGCATCTGGGCGAGGAAGTCAAGGTCGGCACTGGCAAGGTCGATTTCCCGCGCTTCGTGAAACGCCTGGGCGAGATCGGCTTCAAGGGCGAATTCATCATCGAGCGCGAAATTGACGGCGATCAGCAGATCAAGGACATCAACGAGACCGTGAAGTACCTCAAAAAACTTTTCGTCAACACTCCCGCCAAACGCGCTAAAAAAGCTACGAAATAAGGAGAGCAATAAATGAGCACACAACCCGCTTACGGCGCCAAGGCTAAGAGCCAGGGCGTTCTCAAGGTCGGCTTCATCGGAACCGGCAACATTTCCTGGACGCATCTGCGCATTCTTGAAAAAAGGAAAGATATAAAGATAGTTTCCCTCTGCGATATCGTGGAAGACCATGCCAAAGAAAAGCAGGCTGTCTTCGGCGGCGAGATTTTCCTTGATCACGTGGACATGCTGAAGAAAGGCCCCAAGCTCGACGCGGTCTGGGTCTGCACGCCTTCCACAGCCAGGGAAGAGATCCTCGTCAACTGCACCAAGGCCGGGCTGCCAGTCTTCTGCGAAAAGCCGGCGGAACGCAAGGTTGCCGTCGCCAAACGCATCGCCGACAAGCTCGACAAGATCCCGGGCGCGAGAGTCCAGATCGGCTACGTCTTCCGTTCCATGGCCCTGACGCAGCGCCTCAAAGAAATGATGGCTGACGACAAGATCCACACCTTCATGTCCGCCTACGCCTGCGGCGCTTCCACGCAGAATCTTCTGCCCGCCTGGTTCTATGACAACGACCTCTCGGGCGGCGCCCTGGTCGACCAGGCCACCCACAACTTCGACTGGCTGAGATATCTCTTCGGCGAAGTGGTGGAAGTAAGCGGCTTCGCGACCAATCCTTTCCGCAAGAAGACCATGAGCAAAAAGGGCAACTACACCATCGACGAAACGATAGCGATGTCCCTGAAGTTCGCCAACGGCATCACCGGCACGCACACGCATTCCTGGCTGGCCGACACCTGGCGCAACGAAGTGGTCCTCTTCGGCGAGAAGAGAAAGTACCACGTCAACCTCGGCACCTGCACGATCAAAGTTGAAAGCGCCAGGGAAGAGACGCTCTTCACGCAGAGGAGCGGAACAATGTACGTTTACGAAAACGAGAAGTTCATCGACGCCGTGAGAAGCGGCGACTGGTCCAAGAACCCCTCCACTTACCGCGACGCCGCGAAGTCCCTGGCCCTTACCCAGGCCTGCATCGACTCCCTGAACAAAGGCATCCAGAAAGTGAAGTTCTAATCCGCCAGTAAGCGGAAGCTGATCTTTCGGCGGTTGGTCCTGGGATCTTTCTGGCTGACTGTCAAAAGATAGGAGTAACGGTTCGAAGCAACGGTTACTTCAAGCCGAAAGAGCGCTGTCAAGAGATAGCGCTCTTTTTCTTTGGCGTAAAGTTCAATTGGGACGGTGAGGGGAATAGGGCTCCGGATGCTTTTATGGCTTTTGGCGATCTTAACTGGACGCTTGGGAGGGGAGACGGCGATCCCCTGGAACCAGGCGCGCTTCGAACCTTCAGGATCGTTCAGACCTTTGGCTGTCAGCCTCAGCCTGAGGCAGCCTTTATGGGAAATATGGCGCGCTTCAAGCGCGGAAAGATACGCTGCGTCGTTCTTTTGGAAGCGGACTGACGGCAAGGTTTCCCAGGCGTTTTCCTCCCAATTGAAAAGCTCCGGCTTAAGTAGGGCGTTGTGGTTTTCCTCCAGGAATTCCCCGGAGTCTATCGCGTCGGAAAGCCCCTTAAGATACAACTCTCCGCCGGCGCAGTCCCAAAGGTTCGAAAACGTCCATTCGCTTCGCGCCTCGTTTTTGTAAGCGGTGTAAAAAATGTTCCTGTATCCCGGGCCTAAGGCGGCCTTCCCTTCCTTGAAAGCGTTCAGACGTTTGCGGCCGGGAAGGGAAAGGCCGCACGGGGAAACGACGTTTTCAAAACTTCCCGTAACGGCGAACGTTTCGCCTTTCAATTCGCCGGAGAGGAAGCGGATCTTCTGTCCGGCCCAGAAACCGGCGGGCCATGCCCCTTTTGAAAAAGCGAAGCCTTTCTCAACCTTTTCCGCCCTTCCACCGGCGAGCTGCCAAGCCCCTTCGTGGAAGGCTTCCGAAGCCGGAAATTCCAGACTGTAAAGGGAAAGCGCGTTGGAATGAAGATAGGCTTCTATCAGCTTTGCGTCATCCAAGGACGCCTTTACTTCCGCGTCGTTCGTCAAAGGCCTGTCGAAAAAAGTTTTCAATTCCACGGGCGTGTAATTTCTGAAGGGTGTTTCGTTCAGGCGCCAGACGTCGTTTTCAAATTTTAGGGAGGAGCATGGTTTGGCGTCTTTCGGTCTTCTTATGCCTTTCGTTCTGGCAGCGACGGAAGCGTATTCGTTCTTCAAGGTCAGGGACGCGTATTCCACATGGCGGGGGAGGCCTATGATCCTGATCAGGTCGCCCGCTTTCAATCCCGCGTAGCGTTCCAGCCTCAGGTTGGAGAAGACGAGAGTGTTCTTATTGTTGCCTCCTTCTATGGGGAAGCGCAGCCCGTCTTTTGTTTCCGCCACTTCGTCGATCAGTTCGTCCTCTTCCCAGAGCGCGTTTTTGCAGCCGACATGGGTGTAATACTGCGCGCCCTTTTTTAATTCCTTTACTTCGCTTATCTCGTAATCGAGCCCCCAGCTCCCGCTTGGCAAAGAGACGACGGAATCCCTTGGGGAAAAGGTTGCGTCGAGCGGCCGGAAGCCGTATTCCAGGCAGGCGATCTCGGATGAATCGGTCAGGTAGAACCTGGCGCCGGGATAGAGAGCGGCTTCGTTAGGGAGTATTCCCAAAAGAGTGCTGCCGCTTCCCGTCTGCGCCGTGAGACGCCAATTGGAAAGCAGAAGCGGTGATTCGCTTTCGTTTATTATGGCGATGATGTCCGGACGGCGGAAATAGACGCTGTTTATTCTCAAGCGTTTATTCGGCGCGCAATCGGAGGGGCTTTTCACAAGAAGCTCCATTTCGCCAAGAGGGCCGCTTTTCTGCGGTTTTCCTTCCGCGTAAAGGAAAGCGTATCTGTCCGCTTCCGTTTCCACGCCGTCTATAACAAGTTTCTTGTTTCTTTCCATCCCGTATGTTCCGTCCTCAAGGGGCACCGGGAAATTGGCGTCCTGAAGCTGAACTTCGTAATACTTTCCTTTCATCAGATCGCTCACGGCGAGCCAGAGCGCCTGACTGCCCGCTTCGGAATAGAGCGTTTCGGAATGCACCCAGCCTCTCAGCTGCGCGAAGCGAAAGCTCGAGTTGGTGATAGAATTGAAGAGGCCTTCCTCGTCACTTAAAACAAGGCTTTCGCCGTCGGAATCCGCGATCTTAAAGACAGCCCTCGGCGTTATGCCTTTCACGGCCAGGCCGAAAAAAGCTACGCGGCAGTTTTTCCAGAGGTGGTTTTCCGGGAACTGAGCGTTTTTCTTTTTCTGCCAGCTTTTCAAAAGAGCCGCTTCGGAGTCTTCCGTAAGGGCGTTGGGGGAAAGTTTCACGAAGATCCTGCCGTTCTCCCTTCGGCATTCGTCTTTCAGAACATATCTTGCGACTTTGGGATCGAAGAGCTCCCTTTTCGCGGGATCGTCTTCCGTTACGGGAGCGTTCGCGTCGTAATCCCTTGTGCCGTAGAAGTAGGGGAGAGACGTTACGGCGCGCTCCTTGTACACGGCGTTGGCGCGGTAGGCGAACCTAAGTTCGCTGCCGTCGTCGCTTAATATCTCGGAAAAGTCGATAGCTTCGGCGCCGTAGATCCCGGCGTTCTCCTGAAGGGTGTGGTTCTCGTCGCACGCGTCGCTTAGATTAAGTGCCAGTTCAAGAAGGGCGCGGTCCTCGGCGTCTTTGTTTTCCCGCTTCATTTTCGCGAGCATTTCCTTAGGCTCCGCAAGCGAGGCGGGAGTTTGCTTTTGCCAGCTTCCGTCCCAGAATTCCTGATAGGCGAAATTGTCTTCCAGCGGAGTTATCTTAAGCGAGTAGTCAAGCCCGGCAACGGAGTAGGGCCCGGATCTTCCCTCTTGCAGCCAGGAGCCGGGACAGTTTATTTCCGCCGCCTCGAAAAGGGCTTTCACATGCTCCACGGCGGAGAGGAGAATGAGTTTTTCCCTATCGGTCCGGTCTAGATTTTCGCAAAGCTGCCTTTCAAATCCGAGGTCGAGGGCGAACGCGATCGCCAGGGCGCCGAGCGCGGTCAGAAAAAGCAGGACGGAAGGCAGTATGAATCCGCGCTTGATATCTTTTTCCATGCTCATGCCATATTCTAGCTTTTGCGAGCACTTTAGCTTGTAGTGGAAAAGGGCGGACAACTGTCTTGTTTTTGCCGACATTCCGCCTTGTAATTTCAGGCGAGGTTTGGTAAAATAAACATATATAGGTACTTGATATTTATTGAACTTTTAACCAATCCACCCGTTCCACTTTTATGGCAACTCCGAAAAAAATTGCCAAGGCCAAAAACGTTCCCGCCAAGGCGGCCGCCGCCAAAAGCTCATTCGATCTCAAGTCTTCCCTTAATCCCACGCAGCTTTCCGCCGTGACGGCCGAGAAAGGACCGCAGCTCGTTGTGGCCGGCGCCGGCAGCGGCAAGACGCGCGTGCTTACCTACCGCATCGCCTACCTTATCTCCAAAGGGATAGCGCCTCACAGGATCCTGGCCGTCACCTTCACGAACAAGGCCGCCCAGGAAATGGCCACGAGAGTCGATCAACTGGTGGGGAAATACGTTCCTATTTCCACTTTCCACTCCTTCTGTTTGAAAGTTCTGAGAGCCAACCGCGAAAAGATCGGTTTCGACAAAGGCTTCGTTATCTACGACCAGAACGACCAGCTGATGCTTTTGAAGGAATGCATGCGCCGCCAGGACATTGCGGACAAGCGTTTGAAGCCCCAGTATTTCGCGAACGCCATCGGGTTGGCCAAGGATAGATTGGAGAGCGCTGATAAATACATGAAGCGGGCGGAGAAGTCCAAAGAGTACAACGACGAACTGGTGGCCAAGGTCTACAGGGAATACGAGAAGGAGCTGAAGCGCGTCAGGGCCCTGGATTTCGACGACCTTATCATGCGCACCGTCCTGCTTTTCAAGCGCGAGCCCGAAGTTTTGAAATTTTACCAGAACAGTTTCGACTATATCCTGGTCGACGAATACCAGGACACGAACTATGCCCAGTACCAGCTTGTCAGGATGCTTTCCGAAAAGCACAGGAACATCTTCGTGGTGGGCGATCCCGACCAGTCGATCTACCGTTTCCGCGGCGCCGAGATCGGCAACATCCTCTCCTTTGAGAAAGATTATCCCGAGGCGAAGAAGACCGTGCTGGAAAGGAACTACCGCTCCACCGCCGCCATTCTGGACGCCGCCAACGACGTCATCGCGCAGAACGCCGGGCGCTGGGAAAAGAACCTGACGACCGAGAACGGGCCTGGCAAGAAGGTCTCCTTCTTCAGCGCCAAGGACGAACACGAGGAGACTGACGAGATAGTAAGGCAGGTCAAGAAACTTTTGCGCGAAGGCTACAAGCGGCACGACATCGTGGTCTTCTACCGCGTGCATTTGCTCTCCCGCCTCATAGAGGAGGCGATGGTCAAGAACCGCATTCCCTACAAGCTGGTCGGCGACACCGGCTTCTACAGCCGCCGCGAGATAAAGGATCAGCTCGCCTACATGCGCGCTGCGCTCAACAATTTTGACGACGTGAGTCTGCGCCGCATAATAAACAGCCCGACCAGGGGCTTGGGCGAGACGACGCAGGAGACGCTTGCCAGCTTCGCCCAGACGGCCGGCATCACTTTCTACGAGGCCATAGAGCAGCACCGCCGCATCGACCGCTTCACGGACGCCGTGCACAAAAAGCTTCAGAAGTTCCTCGAGCTCATGGAGGAGTTGACGGAAGCGCAGAAGAAGATGCTGCCGACGGAATTTTTGAATTTCATCCTTGAGAAGACGGAATACGTCGAGAAGATCTGCCCGGGCGACGACGAGGAAGACGTTATGAGACGGGAAAACATCGGCGAACTTTTGTCCGCGGTGGCCGACTACGAGAACACCACGACGGATGAAACGGCTTCCACGGAAGGTTTCCTCAACGAAGTGGCCATCACGGCCGACATCGACAAATGGAACGACGAGGCCGACACGGTCACCCTTATGACGATCCACAACGCCAAAGGCTTGGAGTTCCCGGTCGTCTTCATCATGGGCATGGAGGAGGACCTCTTCCCGCACATCAACGCCAAGGGCGTGAAAGACGAGATCGAAGAGGAGAGAAGGCTCTGCTACGTCGGCATGACGCGCGCCAAGGAAAGGCTATTCTTGTCCTGCGCCCTGAAGAGGGTGATGTTCGGCGTCAACCAGTCGAGGGATCCCTCCCGCTTTTTGGGCGAGATCGCGCCCAACCATGTGGAGCGCCGCTTCAGCAGCCGCAAGATACTGCTGAGCGAATCCACGGGCACGCAGAAACTTCCATCCAAACCGGCCGGCACGGTGGACACCGGAGACCTCACCGTCGGAATGGCCGTGGTGCACACGCACTTCGGCAACGGCGTCATCTCCTCCATTTCCGGGGAAGGCGAATCGGCGAGGCTGACGATCGAGTTCGAAAATCTGCCGGCGCCCAAAGTTTTGGTGGCGAAATACGCGAAACTTAAACCGCTTAAATCCGGTACGGGGAAAACATGTCGCAAGTAACGATCGTCCGCGCGACCTATGCGGAAGTCCTTCCGAAACTGCGCGAACTTTTAGCCCCCCTGGGGGGCATGGAATCTTTCGTCAAGCCGGGACAAAAAGTCCTCCTGAAAGCCAATCTCCTGGGCTCCTACAACATCGAAAAAGCCGTGACCACCGATCCGAGATTGGTGGAGGCCATGATCAAGTTGGTGAAGGAGGCCGGCGGCATTCCTTTTGTCGGCGACAGCCCGGGAATGGGCACGCTTAAGTCCGCCATCAAGGCCGGAGGATTGGAGGAGATATTGGAAAGAGAAGGAGCGATCGTTGCCGATTTTGAGAACGAGGACGTTTACCCAAGGCCTGAGAATCGCGTCTCACAAAGGCTGGTGCTCGCAAGGGCCATAAAGGAAGCCGACGTCATCATAACGCTTCCGAAACTGAAGACGCACGTGCAGATGAATTTCACCGGCGCCATAAAGAACCAGTACGGGCTGATGGTCGGCGTCAGGAAGAGCAACTACCATCTGCGTCTCAGGGACAACGACCTCATGGGCGAACTGATGATAGAGATCAACAAGACCGCGAACATCGCCCTGGCGGTAATGGACGGCATCGTCGCAATGGAAGGGGACGGCCCTTCCGGCGGAAGCCCGAAAGAACTCGGATTGCTTCTGGCTTCAAACGATCTTCTGGCCGTCGACATGGCGGCCTGCCGCATCATAGGCTTAGACCCCATGAAGGTCCCGACCGTTACGGCGGCGCTGCGTTTGAACTACGGCGAGGGCGAGGAAAAATCGACTTTCCCGCTGCTCACGCCCGAGGAAGTGAAGGTAAAAGATTTCAAGCAGGTCTCCCACAGCAAGGACATCATAAGGATGCTGCCGATGCCCAAGTGGTTCATGCGCTGGTTCGGAGCGCAGTGGGCGCCGCACCCCCAGATCGATCCAACCAAGTGCATAAAATGTTTCCGCTGCAGGAACGGCTGCCCGGTCAAGCCGCCCGCTATCGATCCGGAGAGAGGCAGAAACGTAAGCAAAGACTGCATTCGCTGCTACTGCTGCCACGAATTCTGCCCGGCGGACGCCATCAAGCTGAAGCGTTCCGTTTTGGACCGCATCTTCCACTTCACTTCGCTTCTTAACTTTTTGAACAACATTTTTGGTAAATTGATATCCAAATTCAGCATATAAGAAAATGGATCGAGAAACAACAGTAGTTTTGGATAATAAGGCGCTAAACAACGACCACCGCATGCTGGTCGTCGAGGCGCCGCGCCTTTCTAATATGGCGCGTCCCGGCCAGTTCGCCGAGCTTTCTACCAACGGCGCCACTCTTTTGCGCAAGCCCATAAGCATCGCCATGGCCGACAAAGAGAAGGGGACGCTGACTTTTGTTTTCCGCATGATAGGCAAAGGCACGGAATATTTGGGAACCCTCGAGCCCTCTTCGAAACTCGACATAATAGGTCCTTTGGGGAACGGCTTCGACACGAATTGCGGGAGTGCTCTTTTGGTTGGCGGCGGCGTAGGCACGCCTCCTCTGCTTTACCTGGCGTCGCGGCTTATGAAGGAGGGAAAGAAGGTTTCCGTTGTTTTGGGCGCGCGCGACAAAGGCGACCTGCTTCTTCTCGACGAATTCGCCAGGCTTGGCATAGAGCCACTCTGCGCGACCGACAACGGGTCAGTTGGCGTCAAGGG
>JAFYHD010000018.1 GCA_017539325.1 bacterium
TCACAGACCAATAATTGCCGGGCGCAGACCTTCGAGTGGGGAATTAACTCAGCTGGTAGAGTGCCTGCTTTGCAAGCAGGATGTCACCGGTTCGAGTCCGGTATTCTCCACCAAGGGATCCAAGCTCTACCGCAATTTTCGCATAGACAAAAAACACAATTCATCCATATACGGAGAAAAAACATGAAAAAAAGCATGTTAGTGGCAGCTTTGGTTGCCTTGGTAGCCGCGAGCAGCGTAATGGCCGATTGGCAGTATGTCCAGTTCCCGTCCGGTAACGACATTGTCCGCTATCGCGTCAGCACCAAAGTGGGTCAGGATTGCTTCACGATCTACAAGGAAGTCAACTCCTACCGCGTGTACATCACTTTCCAGGGCGTCGGCTATGACGAATTCAAAGCCAGCGTCGTCAAATGGAACGCCGGCACCAGACAGGCTCCCACTGATTCCGAGCTGGCTCTGGGCGCCATGACCTGCGCCACCTTGACTGACGGCTCCATGTTTGACGCCAACGGCAACGTGAAGTTCGAGGTCTACCTCGCCGACCGCTTCGCCGGCAGGAACCCGAAACTTTCCGTTGTTCTTATGCCGCGTCCCGCCAACAACGCTCACAACGGCGCCTCTCCGTCTTTGACGGTCACCGCCGCGAACTGCAGCGTCGCCGGCGTTAGAGCGGTCTACAGCCCCCGTCCCGTGGATGCCAGCGGCTCTCAGCTCGCTCCTGCCGGCACTGTGGCGGTCAGCACAGGAACGGTCGACTCCCAGTTCTACACCTACAATTACGGCAACGTCGGCACGATCGACGTTCTTGGCGGCCTCTTCGGCACCGTGAAGATCCGCGGCAACTGCGGCACCCTGCTTTCCCAGGCCCGCACCTGCACCATCAAGCCCGGCGGCACTAAGCAGAAAGTTCTGCAGGGCGGCTCCATGGGCGACACCGAGATCTTCGTCGGCGGCCGCATCGGAACCGTTTCCGCCCGCAACGGCCTTGTCGGCGGCGGCGGCAAAGATGCCAAGAAGCGCATCGTCTCCGGTTACGTTGACGCCGCGAACCCGAAATATTACAGCGCTCCGGCTGACATTTGTCAGATCGTCGTGAAACGCGGCTGGGACAAACCCTGCGTCGTGGCCGGCAGCGAATACAACGCCAACTACGATTCCACCGCCCCGACCTTCTACAACGGCAACATTGCGCTCTTCCGCGTCAACAACAAGGGCGACGGAACCTGCAGCGGACAGACGGGCGCCGCCTTCACCAGCGCTCTGCCTCCCCGCGTCACGGGCAAAATGAAATCCTCCGTTTCCGGCAACACCATCTATGTCCAGAGAAGGGGCAAATGCGACCTGGCGGATTTCGTTAAGTAAAAGGAATTAGGTTTTATTGCTGTTGCCCCGCCGAGGCGGGGCAACGGCATTTTGGCAGTATTAAAGGATGTATTGATGAAAGAAACGCTGAAAAAACTTGTCGAACTTCAGGGCATCGACAGCGAAAAGCTCGACTTGAAGTATAAAAGACAAGAAGTGCTCAATAGCCTGGTGGCCGACAAGAAGGATTACGAATCCTTGGAACGCCGCGTGGCTGATGAGAAGCAGCGTCAGCAGAGCATCAGGGAAGAAGGCCAGCGCCTAACGCGCGAACAGGCCCAGTTGGAAGCCAGGACAGCGAACTTAGAAAAAGGCTCGATATTGTTAGGAACACCGCAGAGAGCCAGGCTGTCGGCCGCGAGATCGTTGCTAACGAGAATAAGCTTCAGGAGCATTTCGAGAAGGTCGATCGTCAGAATTCCGACTTGGAAGAAAGCCTTCAGAAACTTGCCAGCCTGCAGTCCCAGTTCTTTGCCAAGAGGGCTGAACTGGCCGAAAAGATGCCGGGCATAAAGGAAACGCTGGCCGCCATGGACAAGGAGATCGCCAAAGTCGACGCCAGGCGGAAAGCCCTTTGCGCCGGTATCCCCCAGGTCGTGCTGCATCAGTATACGGATCTTATCAGGACCAGAGCTCCATACATGGTCGTGGAAGTTCAGACGACAAGCGACGGCGACCACACCTGTTCCGGCTGCAACATCGGATTGCCGCCTCAGGTGATAGGCGACATAATGAAAGGGGATCAGCTGGTCTGCTGCGAGAACTGCGGCCGGATACTTTATCTGGCTGATAAAGAGGAATAAAAAAAGCGGCCGAGGCCGTTTTTTTTTACTTTAGATTTTTGGAGATTCGTCCGGCAGTCGCCTTTCTTCGGAGGGGAGGAAAGTCCGGACTCCTGCATGCGAAACGCCGCGGGAAACCGCGGGACGCCACAAGCGGACGGATAGCGCCACAGAAAATTACCGCCGGGCAACCGGTAAGGGTGAAAAGGCGGTGTAAGAGACCACCGCCGGGAGCGGCAACGCACCGGGCATAGGCAAGCCCCGTTTGGAGCAAGATCGTATAGGGTACGCGGAGGCAACTCCGGGAACGCATGTCTTCCCAGTCGTGCCGGGTAGATCGCGTCAGTTGAATGACTGCCTGCGTCGCAAGACGTAACAGAATCCGGCTTATGGGCGAATCTCCTTTTTTGCTTTATGTCTGAACGAATTAAAATATTTTTATTTCTCCTTCTTTGCACCGGCGCCCTTTGGGCGGCTGGTTACGACGAAAAAGCGGGGGAGTCTTTCAACTTAGGCTTGTCCTTTGTGAGGAGCAACGATTTCCGTTCCGCTCTTCGCAGTTTCAGACAGGCGACGCAGTACGACGCTTCTTTCGCCGCGGCGTATCTCAACATCGCCGCCTGCCACGAGCGCTTGGGTGAATTCGACAAGGCCAGGCCCTTTTATGAAAAAGCTCTGAAGCTCGAGGGGGACAACGCCAATTTCGCCTTTATTTACGCGGGCGCGTTACTGCGTCACGGCGAAATTTATGAAGGGAAAAAATATCTTGAGAGCGCGGTCTACGCCGATCCGGCCAACCCCGAATATGTCTACGAACTGGGTGTGACCTGCCTCGTCCTCACCCAGAAAGTCGAGGCGGCCAAATGTTTCAGAGCCGCGGTGGACATCTCCACGAATTACAGCGCGGCCTGGTTCAGGCTTGGCGTGCTCGAACTGGAAAGCAAGAACACCAACGAAGTTCTGAGGCTGCTTGAGAAGGTCGAACTCGACTGCGAGTTGGCTCCGCAAGCCTATCTTTTGAAGAGCCGCATAAGGAAGAAACTGAAAGATCTTCCCAGGGCCGAGAGCGACGTCAGAATGGCTCTGAAATTATCAAAGGGCTACGAGGAAGCCTACCTTACGCTGGCGCAGATCCTGCGTGAGGAAAAAAAGTATCGCGAGGCTTGCGAACTGTTGGAGCGCGTGGAGTTGAAAGCGAGCCGCAGCAACTGGTCATCGCTTCTCGGAAGGCTGTACGAAGAGTGGGGTGACGAGCGTCTTGCGTTAGGGGAGAAAGAAACGGCGCAAACCCTTTACAGACAAGGGCTGCGCTTCCTACCGGAAGATCCGGAACTTATGAGAAAATCCGCGTCTCTCAACGGCGCGAAATGAGGCGTGGTCTGCGTCTTGACTCTCCCTTGACAATAAAAGACGATTCAAGTAGAATATTCTCAAGTTTTATACGGCGGATTTTAATCTGTTTTCGCCGTGTGAATTCGTACTAACCCTTCCCGGGAGACCGGGGCTAACTCAAAACGAAGGAAAACCGTGGCAGACAAAAAGGTTGTGAGTATTGACCTAGGTCGCGAAGTAGTGAAATTCGCGTTCGCGCAGGTCAGTAAAGGCAGTGCTAAGCTCACCGGATGTCAGAGCGTTACTCTTGAGATCGCTCATGACGCCGACGACAGCACTTGGCGCGCCGCTGTTTTGGAAGTGCTCAAGCAGCAGAAAGCTGCTGGTTCTCTGGACAAGAAATCCGAAATATACGTTACTCTTCCCAACGCTCAGGTCCTCACCAGAGCCCTGAAGATCCCCACTGCGGAACTGCAGGCCCAGATCGAGGAAGAGGCTAAGAAAAACCTTCCTCTGCCCATCGAGGAAGCCGAGTGGGGCTACAACGTCGTCGGCGAAGCCGGTGACCAGAGCCACGTCTCCCTCTTGGCCGTGAAGACCACCGTCGTAGAGGACATCAACTCGATCTTTGAGGAAGCCGGTCTTTCCCTCGCCGGCGCCACGAGCGGCGCCCTTAACCTGGCGAACCTTCTCATCGCCGAAGGCAAAGGCAGCGTGGAAGCTCCCACGGCCGTCCTCAGCATCGGCGCTTCCTCCACGAACCTCGTCATCGCCGAGGGAACGAAAGTCTGGATGCGCGCCCTGCCCGTTTTCGGTTCGACTCTCGTCTCCGCTCTGACTTCCGGCGGCGCCTCCTACGACGAAGCCCGCAAGACGCTCCTCGAGCAGGTCGACCTCGGCAACGCCGAATCCGACAGCAGCAAAGCCGTCGGCCAGGCTCTCTCCCGTCTCGTGATGGAGATCACCCGTTCGATCGTGAACTACCGCACGAGCCTTTCCGGCGAGAAGCCGACGCGTATCCTCCTGACCGGCGGATATGCCAAGATCAAAGGCCTCGACGCTTATCTCCAGGACAAGCTTAAAACCGACACCGCCTTCCTCGACGCCTTCTCCTTGGTCGAAGGCGAGAGCGGCGATTCCTTCGCGTTCGCGGAGGCTCTGGGCGCCCTGACGGCCGTTTCCGGCAAGAGCCCCTACAGCGTCAACCTCGTTCCCGCCAATCTGCAGTGGCAGCGTTCCTTCGACGGCAAGAAGCCCGTCATCATCGCCGCCGTCGCCTTGCTCGCCGTTCTCTTCGGCGCTCTCTTCTTCCTCAACCAGGGCAAGATCAGCAAAGAGACCGAACAGGCCGAGACCGCTCAGCAGACGCTTGAGGAAGCCCAGAAATACGACAAGGCCATCAAGCAGATCCAGAAAGATATCCAGACCCAGCTGGCTGAAAACGAAGTTTACGGCCGCCTGCTCTGGGAAAGGGAAGCTTACGTTTACACGATCTCCCAGCTCGCCTCCAAGATGCCGACCAACATGTGGCTCTACGGCGTCAGGAGCTTCACTCTCGGCGATATCTCCGAGGAAAACGCCCTCTCCAGCAACGCCAGCGACATCCTCGTCATCAACAATGACGAAGACGCCAAGACGCTTGTCAGGATCGGCATCGACTGCGGTTACTACGGCAACTGGGCCGAGGCTATGGGCGACATCCAGAAGCTCGTGGCCGAGACCGTCGGCAACGCCGGTTTCGTGGTCGGCCGCGACCTTCCCTGGCTCAAGTACACAGAACTTCAGATGGTGATCGACCTTGACTGGAACAACAACGGCAAGGACGATTTCTCCGAGTATAAAGAAAAATTCAGCCTCAAATCCGGCCGTTAACAGATGTCAAGGATAGAGCAATGAAATTTGACTTACAGAAAAACAAATTGTTCCTCGTAACTCTGGGCATCGTGGTTGTCATCGTCGTGGTGGCCCTGGTGCTCTGGCGCGGATCGGTCAACAGCCTGAACGAAGCCTCCGCCAATTTCGAAACCGCCAACAGCGACTACGAAACTCTGTGCAAGAATTACAACGGCGCCCCCTGCGAGGCCCTTCAGAAAGCCTACGAGGCCGACCTCGAAGCCCTGAAGAAGCAGGCCGGTGATTTTGTCGACGCCGTCAAGACCGAAAAACTCAACGTTCTCGATCCCTCCAACTTCAAGATCGAGCTGCGCAAGTACGACAATGAAATAAAGGAAGAGCGCGAAAAACGCAACATCAGCATCTATCCCGGCGAGGGCTTCTCTGAATTCCTGGGCGACGTGGTCGCCAAGGAAGCCGATATGCCGAAGCTCTCCTCCCAGTTCCAGACCGTGAAAGACGTCCTCGGCGTGCTGCTCGACAACGACGTTTTGGAAGTTATTTCTATAGAGAGGAACCAGGGCGAACAGATGACCGATTACGAAGACGAGGAGGAATCCTTCGGCGGCGCCAGCGCCAAGAAGGAGGAAAAGGTCTCCAAGTACGAAGGCATCCCCGTCTACTTCCAGTTCGCCATCCGTCCGGACAAAATTTACAACGTTCTTTCCCAGCTGCGCGACAAGCCCTTCTTCTATATAGTGAGAAGCATAAGGACCGACCTTCAGCCGGACCCCGTCGGAACGGTCGAAGATCCCTCCGACATCCTGGAGCGAGTTACGGTCGACATGACTGTGGAAATGATCAAGATCAACAAGCCCGCTGAGGCCGCTAAATAAATCAAGAGGATTGGTAAATAATGAAAGCTTTAAATGAACATTGGGAAAAATTGCTTTTCGTAGTGATCCTTCTGATCGTTTTGGTAGTGGTAGGCAAGGCCTTCACAAGCCAGAACGACATCGACACCTTTGAAGCCCGCGGCGAGGCAAAGGATGTCAAGGAAAGCGCTTTGGTCGGCATTCCGGGTTTGGTCGAGATCGTCAAGGCCTCTGCGCCCAAATTGGTCAGGAACGTCTTCACCCATGACTGGCTTCAGAGAAGCACGGCCAACCAGGCCGCTCTGACGAGAAAGTGGGGGATCACCTGCGACGAGACCGGCCAGATGATCACCTATCGTCCCGACGCCGACAACGACGGCATGCCTAACGAATGGGAGCAGAAATACGGCCTTGACTGGACGAACCCCTCTGACGCTGAGGAAGACCCCGACAAGGACACCTTCACCAACATTCAGGAATACACTCTTTCCCAGGAACTCGGCGTCGAAGTGCTCCCCAAGGATCCCACCAGCCCCAACGTCGTGGCCCAGGATTGGCGCATCGGCAAGATCTACAATCCCGAACGCGAACTGCAGCTCGGCGGTTTCACGAAAGGCGCGACCCTTCGTTTCAAATACAAAGGAAAATTCCTGCCCAAGCTTGATCTGGATGCTACCCAGTTTGAAGCTGAAGAAGGCAGGATCTTCTATATAGAGAAAGTGGAAGAGCTCACCAAGCCCGACAGAAAGGGCGTCGAGAAGTTCGCCGATTATAAGGTCACTTTGAAAGATGGCACGACCGGCGAAGAGTTCTTCTGCACCAGAGATGACAAGAGTTTGGAAGCTTACGGCGTGGTCGAGTTCGTCAGCAAGGACGACGCCAACAAGAAAGTCGTTTGCAAAGTCGACGATGAGATCGACCTGCCGATGATCAAAAAGAGCGGTAAAGTGTCCAATATAGACGTTGAAAACAAGACTGTCACCGTCAATGCCAACGAGATTGACTACACAGTCACAGCTGAATAAAATAAATAATCAAGATATAACAACTGATGGAGTTAACGAGCATGAAAAACACAAAAGCCCTGACAGTAGTTGCAGTCTCCCTGGCTGCGATCCTGCTTCTGGCGCAGAACGTGATGGCTGAAGCTGCCGTAGACCAGGCCATGAGACAGACGGCTGCTCTTCGCGCCCAGGAATTGGCCCGCGAATTGCAGATCGAACGTCAGGAACAGCGGCAGATGGCTGACCTTTTGTTCCAGCAGGCGCTTCCCTTAATCGAACAGGGTGAGTACCGCAAGGCGCACACGCTTCTGTCCGAAGCTCTAAAGCGTTGCCCGAACCATGTTGAATCCAAAGTAAAGATTGAACAGGTCAACAGCGCGCTTTATGACTACTACACCTCTGTTGCCAACGACAGGCTTCAGCTGCGCGACTACGAATCCGCGATCAACTTCTACCGCCAGGCTCTTGAGCACAAACAGGGCGACGAAGCTCTGAAGGGCATCCAGAAAGCCCGCAAGCTTCTTGAGACCGCCGCCAGCCAGCAGCTCTCCAAGATCGTCAACACCGACCTCTCCGAAGAAGAGCAGGTCTACCAGATGATCAAGCAGGCTGAAGAGAAAGTTGTCTACGGTCAGTACGAAGAAGCCAAGAGCATCCTGAAGCAGGCCATCAAGCTTGAAAGCGAAGATCCCCGTCCCCGCCGCATGCTGAGAGACGTGATCGCCAAGCAGAACAAGCTCATCAAGAGCGATCAGGAACTCGAACGTTCCCAGATCATGCTTGAAGTGCTCCGCAAGATCTCCCCGGAATCTTCCGAAGATACTGAAGAAGTAGGCAGCGAAGCCACCGACGCACCGGGCGAGTCCGCCCGCAAGGCTATGTGGGCCAAACTGATGACCAAGATCCCGGCTGTCAACCTTGACAACAACTCTGTCTCCGAAGCGGTCCAGTTCCTTATTGAAGAAGGCAACATTCCGATCGTCCTGGACGCCGCCGGCGTCAACGACAAGATCTCCCTGGACGCCGAAGGCCCGACGATCTTGACCGTCATTGAATACATCTGCGACACAGCGAATCTGAACTACACCGTGACCGGCCCGGCCGTCATCATCTCCAAAGGCGAAGGCCAGATGGAGACCAGGATCTGGACGGTCTCTCCCGGCGTGGTTTCCAAAGCCTCTGAGATCGAGACCGACGACAGCAGCTCCGACGCGTTCGGCGGCATCTTCGATACCGAGACCGGCAGCGATGAAGACTTCACCGCTATGGAGACCGAACCCGAACTGGTCCGCGCCCTGAAAGATTATATCGGCGCCGAAGTTGAAGGCAGCTCCATCTTCCTGGAACCCGTTTCCGGCACCTTGGTCGCCCGCAACACCGTCAAGAACTTGGAACTCATCGACAGCTACCTGAAGAACCTCGACGAAAGCGGCGATCAGGTCCAGGTCGAGATCCAGGCCAGATTTGTTCAGATCAGCGATGAAGACCTCAACGAGATCAGCTTCGGTATGAAGCTCAAGAGCCCCTGGAAAGTCGTCAGCGCCCACAACAAGAACGGCAACGCTCTCGTGGCCAACCCGACCGACTTCACCGGCGCTCTCCGCCGCTATACCAAAGGTTCCCGCAACAGCCGTTATGCCGATCGTCTCTCTTCTGTTATGAACATGGTCGGTTTCGGCGGCATTGGCAAGAACCAGGTCTCCGACGAAGTCATCGGCTTCTTCACCAATGCTCTGACCGATCCTGAAGTTGGTTTGATCTTCAACGCGATCGACAACAAGACCAACGCTGACATCCTTTCCGCTCCTTCAGTTACCACCGTCAGCGGCCAGCCCAGGGTCACCATCAAGCAGATCACCGAGGTCATGTACCCCGAAGATTACACGGTCTACAAACCGGCTATCATTTACAGCCAATCCCAGAATATCAGCTTGATCGATCCGACTGTCGGCGCTCCCAATGTCAGCGCCATGCCCGGTTACGCCACGGTTGAAAGCACTCTTAAAGAAGATATAGGTATCGAACTTCAGGTCTCCCCAATCGTGGCTGATGACAAACGCACGGTCAGCATGGACATCACCTGCAAGACGTCTGCCGAGATCGAGCCCCGCACCGTCAGCGTTTACGTCGGCAACGAAGCCCTCAACGTCGACCCCATCGAACTCGACATCCCACGCTTCAAGTTCTCCGAAGTTAAGACTCAGGTCGTGGTCGCCGACGGCGAGACCGTGGTCTTGGGCGGCATGGTCACTGAAGTTCTCCGCAAGTACAAGGACAAAGTCCCCTTCCTGGGCGACCTCCCCTTGATCGGCCGCTTCTTCAGAGCTGAAGGCAGCTACAACGATAAGAAGCATCTTCTGATATTCGTCAAGACCAACATCATTACTCCGACGGGCGAGCTCTATCGCGACCGCGTCGCCAGCAAACTGGCTTCCTCCCTCGAGCAGGAACGCGCCGACTATGAAGAAGGCGAGCAGGTCTCCGAAGCTGAAGAAGGCGAAGAAGAGAGCAGTGAAGTTGAAGATTCCGGCGAATCCGAGGAAATTTCCGAAGTAAGCGAAGCTTCCGAAGAGGAAGAGACCGAAAGCGCTTCTGAGGATGAAACCGAGGAATCCACCGAGGAATCCACTGAGGAATAACTTAAATGGCAACTAAAAAAGATATAGACTTTGGAGGTCTTATGAACAAAAATATGCTGAAAATGAGCCTTATCATCGGGCTGGTCATGCTGGCGGTCTCCCCGCTTCTGGCTGACGATGAGCAGACGTTTGAGCAGAAGGAACAGCAGCTTTTGAACGCCGCTGAGCCTGAAGTCCAGACCGAAGCCAAGGCCGAGACCATCGAAATCCCCAAGGAAGTCGGTGAAGAAGACGGTTTTTGGACCAAAATCAAAAATGCCTTCGCCACCAAAGAAGAGAAGCCCGACCTTGACAACAAGACCGAGCAGGAGATCCAGGTTTTGATGTTCGAAGGCCGCACTTACTATCGTAAGGGCGAATACCAGAAGGCTCTCAACACCTTCGCGGAAGTCACCAAGCGCGACCCCTACAATCCGCTGGCCCGCCGCTACATGAGCAGCTGCAATGAAAAGCTTCTCCGTATCGAGGAGGACAACGTCGACCTGACCGCTCTCCAGCGCATCCAGGACGTTGAAAAGAGCATGCTGATCCTGACCGAAAAGCAGAAGGACCGCGACGAAGCCGTCTCCAACGCCGGCATCTCCACCGTCACCGACGAGAAGATGAACCGCGTCATCAAAGAGCTCAGCTTCATCGACGAGCCGATGGTGAACGTTCTTGAGACCATCCGCGAGGAAGCGAATCTGAATCTGGTCATGCAGCCGGCCGCCGCCAACTCCATCCAGAACGCGACGCTGACGCTTTCCCTTTCGAACATTTCCGTGGCTGACGCCCTTGACATGATCTGCAAGCTCAGGAAACTGAACTACAACGTGGACGGCGAATCCATCACGATCACGACTCAGGATTCAGCCCGCATCATCAGCAGAACTTTCCGTCTGTCCCGCGGTCTCGATTCCATCGAGGTCCTGAACAAAGAATCTCTGCGCACCCCGACCGACAAGGCCAAAGAGCTTCTGCGCCGCATCGGCGTGACGGAAGTGAAAGACGCCTCCGTCGTGTACGACTCCAGAACCAACCAGCTGATCGTTCGTAACACCGCCGAGAACCTGGCCCTCATTGAGAAGTTCCTCAAGAACTTCGACAAGACGCCGTCTCAGGTCGAGATCGAAGCCCGCTTCGTGACTGTCAGCAACGACAACATGAACGAACTCGTTTTCCGTCATTTCCTGACTCACAACTATCGTTGGAACCGCAAGGACAAATACGGCGACAAGTATTATCTTGAAGCCCCCAACAAAGAGCGCGAAATGACCTCCGGCCTCCGCTACATCCGCTCCTTCATGGATGACGACGCTTACGATCCGGTGAATTCCGCTTACAGGATGCCCTCCACTGTCGACACCGGCAGCGACTACGGCGATTATATGAGCGTTGCCCATCTGCGTCCCAATCAGCCTGCTTACGGCGCCACTACCATCAGCGACATACAGTCAATGTACTCCAGCCTGGAACAGTCCACCGGCACCGCCAACGAGTACAAGCGCAAAGCTCAGGCTTCCTACCAGGCCATGCAGAATTTCTACCGTCAGAACCAGAGCATCTTCGACAACAGCAGCGCGCCCAACAGGTCCTTCTACGTGGAGCAGCTCGGCACGCTGAGGTCCAACTACACCTCCAACGCTGAGAAATACGTTAGCGCCCTCGGCTCCATCGCTGGCAGCCAGGCTGACATCGCCAACGCGAAAGTCCAGGACACCGCCATCGATGACGGTCTCGGCAAAGTCTTCGACATCAGCGGCGTTCTCGGCCCTGCTCAGTACCGCAGCGTTATCTACGCCCTCTCCAACCAGGAAGGCGTCGAGACGATCTTCGCCCCGAAGGTGACGGTCGTTTCCGGTAACAGAGCCGAACTGAAGGAAGTCATCAGAGTCCGTTACAACAAGACCATCGAAGAAGCTGAAGACCAGGACGTCGACGTTGGTGACGCTCAGTCCGTGATCTACGACTACGCCGTTACGCCGAAAGACTGGGAAACCAGAGAATACGGCACGAAGCTGGTCGTGACCCCGTCCGTGCAGACCGACGAGCGCACGATCGAGCTGGAAGTCAACCCCGAGGTCTCCGACCTTCTCGGCTTCCGCAGATTCGTGTCTTCCCGTAACAACGTTTACGAACTGCCCCAGTTCTTCGTCCAGAACCTGAAGACGACCGTCTTGGTCAATGACGGCGACACTCTGGTCATGGGCGGCCTTATGAAGAACGACCTCATCCGCACCAAAGACCGCACGCCCATTCTGGCTGACCTCCCCTGGATCGGTCGTTTCTGGCGCGGTGAATCTGAAGTCGCTAAGAAGTCCAACCTTCTGATCTTCATCAACGCCAAGCTCGTCGATCCCAGCGGCACGCCGCGCCGCGGCGCCACCGTCAAGACGGCTCCCACTGCTTCCCGCTAAGTAGAAGCGATATCGGGCCGCTCGCATGAGCGGCCCGATTTTTAATCCCTCCCCCTAATTTTCCCTCCCCCTAATTTTCCCTTCTTTTTTCAGCGCCCGTTTGCGCTGCCCAAATCATGACAAAAACCCTTTTGGCCGTAGACGGCATGGCTTATGTTTTCCGAGCTTTTTACGCCGTGCCCTATATGTGCAGCCGTTCCGGAATACCCACGAACGCCGTTTACGGTTTTCATAAATTATTGCAAAGCCTTGTCGGCGAAATAGAGCCTGATCATCTCGTCGTGGCCTTCGACGTCGCTGAGCCGACTTTCCGCGACGAAGTCTTCAGCGACTACAAAGCCAACCGTCCCGAGGCCCCGGAGGAATTGATCTCCCAGATCGACCTGGTCAAGGAATACTTGAGGGCCATGCGGATCCCAATCCTGGAGTGCCCGGGCTTTGAAGCGGACGACGTTTTGGCGACGGTCGCCGTGAAAGCGAAAGGGGCTGGCATAAAGTCGCTCATAGCCACCGGCGACAAGGATCTCTGCCAGCTGGTGGACGACGACATTTTTATCGTCAGAAGCAGCATGCGCGAAGTCGAGATATTGGATAGGGGAGGCGTAAAAAGGCATTACGGAGTCTGGCCGGAACAGATAGTGGATTATCTTACGATCGTCGGAGATTCCGCGGACAATGTTCCCGGCGTCAAAGGCATCGGCCAGAAAGGCGCTCGCGACCTGCTTGAAGCTTACGGCACCTTAGACAACATCTATGCCTCCATGGACAAGCTTTCTCCCGCCAATCAACGGAAATTGGAGGAAGCCAAAGACCATATCGAGGACACCCGCTTCCTTATCAAGATCAGGTGCGACGCCCCAGTTAAAATAGAACTCAAGGACACCGTTCGTTGCGAATGCGACTGCGGGCTCGTCAATGAGTTTTGCCAAAAATACGATTTCCAATCCCTGCGCGCGCCGGAAGTGAAAAAGAGCGAGGCGCCGTCTGAACCGCAGCAACAGGAGCTTTTCTAATGAAGAGAATAGGAATTACCGGCGGAATAGGCTGCGGCAAGAGTTTCGCCCTGGAAGTTATCAGGGAAGCTGGATACAAGATCATTGACGCCGACGACCTCACAAAAGAACTCTGGCAGGACGAGGCGGTCGTAAAAAAGATCGGGGAGAAATTCAGGGACTACGGTTTTCTGGAAAACGAATTCACTCCCCAGGCCGTGAGAGCTGTAGCAAAGAGAGCTTTTGAAAACATGCAGGTCATAAACGCGCTTGAGACGGTTCTGCAGCCTTTGATCCTGGAAAAACTTAATTTCTGGCTGAAGGAAAGGGAGAAAGAGGGGGAGAAGACCGTCTTCATAGTCGTACCTCTGCTTTTTGAGTGCGGCCTGCAGTATCTTTTCGACGAGACCGTCACCATAAACGTCGACAACGAGATCAGGGAGCGCAGGCTGCAGTTGTCGCGCCCTCTTTCCGCCACCGGCATAAATTTGCGTTTCAACCGCCAGTGGGCCAACTGGGCCCGCTCGCGCTACGCCACGCACACGATAGAAAACAACGGAACCAAAGAAGAATTCAAGGAAGCTTTAAAATCTTTCTTAAGAGAAAAAATATGAACGGATATTTCAAAGTATTGACCGGAGCTCCCGGACGCCCCAAACGCTACGCAACCAAAGAAGAGATCCCGAAGGAATTGACAGACAAGTACGAAGTGGTCTTCGTTCCCGAGGACGAAAAGAAAAGCAAATGGGAGGAGGCTGTAAAAAAGCATCCCATTGAATTCACCGAAGGCGAACCAATTGCGGGCGAAAAACCGGGCGACGAAATGGTCGAAAGGCCGGCCAAAAAGAAAAGAGGACGCAAGCCCAAAGCCCTGAAAATAGTCGAAGAAGTACCCTTCAATCCGCTTGACCCGACCGCGGAGTTTACGGAAGGCGAAACCATAGAGAACGAGACTCCCTCCGAGGTGACGGTCGGACGCCCCATACCCATCGTCGAAGCTAAGGAGACTACCTACAGCAGGCGCCACGGCCACCGCCACCCCAAGAGCAAAAAAGAGGATGAGGGCGAAGCCCAGGCCCAGGAACAAGAACAGGAACAGGCTGCCGAAAAAGAGCCCGAGACACCCGCCGAATGCACTCCGGACGACGTCAACGTCGAGAGCGACCTTGTTAACATCTCTTTTCTTCTGAGGCAGACGAACGAGGAGCTGAGGAAGCTGGCGGCCGCCAACGGCGTGAGACGCGTGCCTGAACTCAGGCGCCAGGATCTCATCTATGAGATAATGAGGACGGAATACGCGAAATTCGGCTTCCGCTTCGGCAAGGGCGTCCTCGACATCCAGAAATTCAACAACTACGGCTTCTTGAGGCGCAGCGAGCGCAATTACCGCATCTGCGACGACGACGTCTACGTCTCGCCGACCCAGATCAGGCGTTTCCATCTCCAGAGAGGCGACACGATCTACGGCGTTTTCAGAAGGCCGAGATACAATGAGAAAAGCGGCGCCGTGATAAAGGTCGCGGCGGTGAACCTCGACGCCCCCGACTCCAAGGCGAACAAAACGCCCTTCGACGACCTCACCCCGCAGTTCAGCGCCGAGCGTTTGCTTTTGGAACACAGGCCGGACGGCGTCTCGACGCGCATAATGGATCTCATCTCTCCCATTGGCAAGGGCCAGCGCGGGCTTATCGTCGCGCCGCCCAGAGCCGGAAAGACGCTTCTCCTGAGGGATATCGCCAACGCCATATCGTACAACAACCCCGGCGCCGAGCTTATCATGCTTCTCATAGACGAAAGGCCCGAGGAAGTGACCGACATGCAGCGCTCCGTCAGGGGCGAAGTCATAAGCTCGACTTTCGACGAATCCGGCGACCGTCATCTGGCGGTAGCGGAGATGGTCCTGGAGAAAGCCAAGCGCCTCGTTGAGCACGGCAAGGACGTCATCATTCTCCTTGACAGCCTGACGAGGCTGGCCAGGGCTTACAACAGCGGCCACAATTTGAGCGGCAAGACGCTTTCCGGCGGCATGGACGCCAGCGCCCTGCAGAAGCCCAAGCGCTTCTTCGGCTCGGCCAGAAGCTGCGAAGGCGGCGGCAGCCTGACGATCATCGCCACGGCCCTCATAGAGACCGGCAGCCGCATGGACGACCTTATTTACGAGGAGTTCAAGGGCACCGGCAACATGGAGTGCGTCCTTGACCGCCGCATCAGCGAGAAGCGCGTCTTCCCGGCCATCGACATCGACCGCTCCGGCACAAGGAAAGAGGAGCTGCTCTTCGATGCCGAGGAACTGAAGAAAGTCTGGCTTCTGCGCAATATGCTCTCCGGACTTTCTCCGCTGCAGAAGATCGAACGCCTCATAGATCAGGTCAAGCTCACTTCCTCCAACGCGGAACTCTTAATGATGCTTAGGGAGCGCTGATCATGAGCAAAACGATGAAAAGCATACTCAGCACCGTCGCGCTGATCCTTCTGGCTCTGCTTCTGAAGTCCAACACGATAGAGCTCTTCAAGATCCCGACGGGCAGCATGGAGCCGACTTTGTACGGCGCCAAGGAAATGGGCCGCGGTTTCGGCGACCACATTTTCGTTCTGCGCTGCGCCTACGGCTTCAACTGCAAAGTGAAGATCCCGCTCGTCGACTGGACGCTGCCTTTGCCGGACGGTTACTGGATGCTTCCCTGGATGCATCTTCCCGAAGTGGGGGACGTGGTCGTTTTCGAGCATCCCGCCAACCGCAACATCGACTACATCAAGCGTTGCGCAGGAACGCCTGGAGACACCGTTATGATAAAAGACGGACGCCTTTATGTGAACGACCGGATCGTAACCAACCGACCGGCGACCGCGACGTACGTCAGGTACACCTACGACGGCATCTTCAGCAGGCAGCTGCAGACGATCGCCAACGCTCTTTTGGAAGTCGAGCGAAGGACAGGGAACAAGGAGATCTACGACGCCCTTTACATTGACGGCGTGCCTTTCCGCTCGATAAAGCCTGTGGAAGGCGAACGAAATTACGTTATGGTGGGGAATAGGAAAGTCCATGTCATAAAGGACGAAGTGACGCCCGTCGTGAAAGTCCCGGAAAACTGCTTCTTCATGCTGGGCGACAACTCCGCCCACTCCGCTGACAGCCGCTACTGGGGATTCGCCCACCGCGACACGCTTAAAGGCCGTGCGCTCTGCGTCTATCTTCCCCTTAAAAGAATAAGAACCATCATGTGACGAAAATGAAAACACCCTTACTCGCAACGCTCGTTTTGACCGCGCTGATCCTGACCGGCTGCGGCGTCACTTCCGAAATAATCTTTCCGGTCACGGGAGCGACCATCACTAAGCAGGAGACCGTAAGGGTCGCCATCAAGAGCAAGGTGAATTCCGTCACCGTTAACATAAACGGTGCCGGCTCTTATTACGACCAGACCAGCGGAACGTACATGGGCCGCTTCGCCAAAGTGGCGAACGCAAAGATCACGGTCCAGAACGGTTTCCTTGCCATAAACGGCCAGATCGGCCAGGGCAAGTACCGCTCCTCCCGCATAATGATGATCCCGGAGGAGGGGGCTCTCATAAACGTAGACGGTGTCAATTACCGCGGACAGATGGAATTCATCTCCAACGGGTCAAATCTGACCGTAGTCAACCATCTCGGCTTGGAAGAGTATCTCTGCGGCGTGGTGCCGAAAGAGACGTTCGCTTCCTGGCCTGCTGAAGCCCTGAAGGCTCAGGCCATATGTTCCCGTTCATATACCATCGCCAAGTGCGAGGAGAACTACCAGAAGGACTTTGATATTACTTCCCCGGGCGATCAGCTCTACGGCGGCGCCAGCGCCGAAGCGGCCTCTACCACGAAGGCTGTGTACGATACCGCGGGCAATTACCTTGAATACAACGGCAAACCGCTGCTTACTTTCTTCCACACCTGCTGCGGCGGCGCCACGGAAGACGGAGAAAAGATCTTCACCTACGTCAGGTTCTACCCGAGCGGCGTCACAAGTCCTTACTGCAAAGGCTGCAAGCATTACATTTGGGAATACTCGATCAGCGCCGCGGATCTGGCGGCTAAATTGAGAGCGGCGGGCTACAATCCCGGCAGCGCCGCGCCCCTTCAGATCACGAAGCGCTTCAATTCCGGCAGGGTGGCCGAAATTAAGATCGGCAGCGCTGTACTGAACGGCGAGCAACTGAGGAAGGCCGTGGGCTACGACGTCATCAAATCCACGCGCTTTTCCGTCTCGCTTTCCGGCAGCGTTTACACTTTCAAGGGCAACGGCTGGGGACACGGCGTCGGCATGTGCCAGTGGTGTACCAAAGGAATGGCCGACCAGGGAATAAACCACGAGAAGATGCTGGAGCACTTCTACCCAGGCGCCAAGCTTAGATGACGGAAAAGCAGGAAACATATCCCTGGTGGGATCTGAGGGCCTACGAATACGATCTGCCCAAGGAACTCATCGCCCAGCAGCCGGCGCCTGAAAGGGACCGAAGCCGGCTCATCCGCTATTCCAAAGCCAAAGGCACGATAACTGAGGGCATCTTCAAAGACATCGTCTCTTATTTCAAAGCTGGCGACGTCCTTGTATTGAACAACTGCAAAGTGATTCCGGCCAGGCTCTACGTCAAAAGGGCCGATACCGGGACGAAGATAGAGCTCCTCCTGACCAAAGAGGAGGGCGAGGGCGAATTCGTCGCCACCGTCCGCCCGGGGCACTCTTGCAAAGCGGGCGTAAAGCTTGTCTGCGGGGATTTGAGGGGTGAATTCACGGAAATACTTCCGGACGGCCAGCGCAGGGTGCGTTTTGAGGCCTCCAGCGCCGCCGTAAACGCGTTTTTGGAAAAAGAGGGGACAGTTCCACTTCCTCCCTACATAGAGCGCCCAAAAGGCCCCTCAGAGGCTTCCGACAGGGAACGCTACCAGACGGTCTACGCTAAGAGCGGCCGGGCCGTGGCGGCCCCCACCGCCGGGCTCCATTTTACGCCCGAGATACTCAAAGCTCTGAAAGATCTTGGCGTCACGCTTCTGGAGGTCACGTTGAACGTCGGGCTAGGCACCTTTAAACCGGTGAAAGTGAACGACATCCGCCAGCATGAGATGCACGAGGAGACCTTCACCTTCACCCCTCTTCAGGCCGAGCTCTTGAACAAAGCCAGGAGCGAGGGCAGAAGGATAATCGCGGTTGGCACGACCTCTTTGCGCGTTCTGGAATCCTGCCTGGACGAGGAGGGAAAGTTCCGCTCCGGGCTCCTTGCCACGAGCATCTTCATCCATCCGCCCCTGCAAGTCCGCTCCATCGACGCGCTCTTAACGAATTTCCATCTGCCGAAATCCACGCTCCTCATGTTGGTGGCGGCCTTGATAGGCGACGCCTGGAAGGAGATCTACCAGCGTGCGGTCAAAGAACGCTACCGCTTCTTCTCCTACGGCGACTGCATGCCTCTGGAGGATCTGAGATGACTGTTGACCGCACGGCCCTCCTTTACAGTGAAGAAAAGACCGCTGCCTTCCGCGAAAAGAAGATCGTTCTCATCGGTCTTGGCGGCGTCGGCCTCTACGCGCTTGAGAATCTGGCGCGGGCTGGGATAAAGAGATTCGTCCTGATTGACGGCGACGTCTTCGAACCCTCGAACCTGAACCGCCAACTCTACGCCACCATTGACACGCTCGGCCAAAAAAAGGCCGAAGCCGCGAAGGCGAGGATCGCCTGTATCGACCCCGCCATCGAAGCGGAAGCCGTTGCGGAATTCCTCTCCAAGGACAACATCGACGATATCATTCCGAAGGACGCCGATTTCATAATCGACGCCGTCGACGACATTCCGGCGAAAGCGGAGATCATCCTCTTCGCCCTGAGAAACGGCATTCCCATAGTCTCCTCCATGGGGACGGCGAGACGAACGGACCCCTCGAAAATGACCGTGACGACCCTCGGCAAGACGTCCGCTTGCCCTCTTGCCCGAAAATTGAGAAAATTACTTAGGGAAGAGCCCGCCTCAAAGGCTGTTCCCGTAGTTATGTCGAAAGAAACACCCTGCGAGGTGGAGAAGGGATCTCCTCTTCCGAGCTCCGGAATGGTCCCCGCCGCCGCAGGCATAAATTTAGCCGCCTTTGTAATCAACACCTTCTGTAAAGAACTATGAAAAAGCTTCTCTTACTTATCTCCGTTTCTCTAATTCTCACCGCCTGCTTCGGCAAAAAAGCCGCGAAACCGGCCGCCGAGACCCTTAACTTCGCCGTCGTCAAGACTGACAACGGGAAAGCCAAATTGGAAATGCTGAAGGAAAAGCCCAAGGACGAAGACAATGACGACATGCTCTTTGTCAAAGTCAATCCGGGAACCGTGACGGTTGGCACCTTGAGCTCCGCGAACGATGAAAGCTATTTCATCATGACGAAGCCCGTGACGCAAAAGCAGCTCTCTAACCTGATCGGCGAAGCGCACGGCGAAAACGCGGCCATTTCCGTGCCTTTCGACAGCATAGGGAAAGTCCTTGACAAGCTCTCCAAGGAAAACCCGGACGTCGTATTCTCGCTTCCCAGCGCCAAGCAGTGGGACTTCGCTTTCCTCTCCGGCAAGATCAACGAGAACGAGCAGCCGATCTGCTGGGAATGGGCGACCATGAACGGCAGCAAAGCCTACACCTGGCGCGGCAGGATATGGCACATTATGGAGCTGTATGAGGAAGCCGAGAAGGAAAGAAGCACTGATCTTATCCAGAGCGACCTTAGCTTCCGCATAGCTTTTAAGGAGAAGAAGCCCGCGAAGTAGTCTTTCTTCCCGTCAGGAAAAAATAAGCCCCTCTTGATTTTACTTCGTAACAAAATCTTGAGGGGTTTATTTTTTTCCCTGACCACATTCAGCACAAAAAAGAACACATCCCCCGTTCACGGACTACGCGCGCCTTGCCTTGATCAGCGTCCTCCGTGAGTTCACTTGGGAATGTGTTCTTTTTTTTGCGCTAAGAGGATTAGCTGCTAATTATTCCTGAGGTTTGGCGAAGGCTTTGTCGATCACTTCTTGCGGGACTTTCGAGGTGAAGGCGCTCACTATGGGCACCACCGCGAAAGGGATTATGATGGAAATGACCGAGCACATGGTGGCCGGGAGCTTCGTGACGTTCACGAGAACGAGCTGGACGCCAAGGCCGAAGATGATGCCGGCTAAGGCGCCGGCTTTCGTGACGTTTTTGGAATAGAGTCCGTAGATGTAGGGGGCAAGGAAAGCGCCGCCCACCGCGCCCCAACTGAGGCTCATAAGGTCGACGATGAACTTGCTGTTGGTGTGCGCGATGAGGTACGAGGTCAGGAGGAACAGGGCGCTCATGATCCTCATCAGCGTTACGCTGGCGCCTTCGGAGACGTTCCTGTTGACGCAGCCCTTGTAGAAGTCGATGGCCACCGTGGAGGAGGAGACCAGAACAAGGCTGGAGAGCGTGGACATGGAGGCGGAGAGGATGAGGAGCAGGAACAGCGCCATCAGAGGACCGGGCAGCCAGGCCTTCAGCATGATGGGGACAAGCGTGTCGTAAACGCCCTTGGTGTCGGGCAACCCGGCTTGGAAGTAAAGGTGCGTCATGGCGCCGGAGAAATAGGCGGCGCAGCCTATTATGAAGGCGAAGATGGTGGTGATCACGGTGGCTTTCACGATGACCGACTCGCTTTTTATGGCGTAGTATTTCTGGATCATCTGCGGAAGGCCCCAGGGGGCGAAGGAAGTCATCAGAACGGCCGAGGCCAGCGTCCACCAGCCGAAGCTGGAGACTTCCACATGCTCGATCCTGGCGGCGGTGATGTTCTGGAAGACGCTGCCGAAGCCGCCGCCCTTGCCGGCCAATACGTAGACCAGAAGAACGGAGCCCGCCAGCATGATGATGCCCTGGATGAAGTCGGTCAGCGTCATGGCGAGATATCCGCCCAAAAGAAGGTAGATGGCGGCCACGCCGGTCATGAGCCACAAGGCGACCTCGTAAGGGATCCCGAAGTTTTCCTGGAAGAGATAGCCGAGGCCCTTGTAGACCGAGGCGGAATAGGGGACCAAAAAGATGAAGATTATGAGAGCGGCCAGCGGCCTGAGGTATTTCGCGTCATAGCGGGTGGCGAAAAATTCCGGCATGGTCATGGCGCCAAGGTTCTGCGTCATGCGGCGCGTTCTCTTCGCCAGGACGATCCAGGCCAGAAGCGCGCCGAAGACGGCGTTGCCGATGCCGATGCTCATGGCCGGCCAGCCGAACTTCCAGCCCAAGTTTCCGGCGAAGCCGATGAAGATGACGGCGGAAAAGTAGCTGGTGCCGTAGGAAAAGGCGGAGATCCAGGGACCAACGTTGCGGCCGCCCAGAAAGAAGTCCTCAAGGCTTTTCGTGCGGCGCATGGCGTAGACGCCGGTGCAGGCCAGAAGGATTATGAAAGCGATAAGCAAAATTGCGTTGAGGGATAACATTTTTTATTTTTCCTTAGGTCTGTTGTCGATTACGCGGGCCGCTTTGCCGGTGAAACGCTCGATAGACTGCGGCTGTACCAGGTCAACTTCGAAGTGGATGCCGGTGTAGGAGCGGATGGTCTCCTCCAGATTGGTCTTCAGCATCTGCATCTCGCTCATCTTGTCCGAGAAGAAGGCGGGGCTCATCTCGACCTGGACCACGGAGCGGTCCAGCGAGCCCGGACGGTCAAGGACGATGAGGAAGTTCGGGGTGACGTCCTTGCACTGCAGAAGGGCCTCTTCAACCTGGCTTGGGAAGACGTTGACGCCCCTTATGATCAGCATGTCGTCGGAGCGGCCTTTTATCCTGCTCATCCTCTTGGTCGTCCTGCCGCAGGGGCAGGGGGAATCTTTCACGATATAGGCCAGGTCCCTGGTGCGGTACCTTATCATCGGCATGGCTTCCTTGTTGAGGGGCGTGATGACAAGTTCTCCCAGCTCGCCTTCGGGCACGGGCTCCAAAGTTTTGGGGTCGAGGCATTCCACTAGGAAGTAGTCCTCCTGGATGTGCATGCCGGTGTGGTAGACGCACTCGCCGGAGATGCCGGGCCCTATGACTTCCGAAAGCCCGTAGTTGTTGCAGGTGTTGACCTGGAGCCTATCCTCGATGTAGAGGCGCATCTCTTCCGTCCAGGGCTCGCTGCCCAAAAACGCGACTTTCAGATTCAAACTTTCCCTGGGGATCTTCTCGTCCTCCATGTATTCGATGAGCCTCAAAGCGTAGGTCGGGGTGCAGACCAAGAGTTCCGGCTTGAGGTCCTGAAGAAGCGTGAACTGTCTCCTGGTGTTGCCGCTGGCGGCCGGGATGATGGAGGAGCCGATCTTCTCAAGGCCGTAGTGCAGCCCGAAGCCGCCGGTGAAAAGGCCGTAGCCGAAACTGATCTGGGCGGTGTGACCCGGGCGGGCGCCGCCGGAATAGAGAAAGCGGGCCACCATGTCGGACCACATCTCCAAATCGTTTTTCGTGTAGGCGACGAAGGTCGGCTTTCCGGTGGTGCCGGAAGATCCGTGGAAGCGCAGAACTTTTTCCTTGGGGACCGCCATGAGGCCCAAGGGATAGTTTTCCCGCATGTCGGTCTTGGTGGTGAAGGGCAGATATTTTACGTCACTTACGCTTTTGATGTCCTCGGGGCCTATGCCCAGTTCCTTGAATTTTTTGGCGTAGAAGGGGACGTTTTGGACCCTTTTCACGGTCTCTCTCAGTCTCTGGACCTGAATACTTTCGATCTCATCCCGGGAAAGGCACTCCGACTTGTCCCAGATCTTGTTTTCCAGTTTCATTTTTTATGGCTCTATTTGTTGGTGTTGAAAAGTTCTTGCGAGCTCAAGACGCAGAATCCGTTGGAAACGAGTTTGGAATAGGCTTTCTCAGTGTCGCTCACGCGGTAGAGGAAGATGTGGCGGTTGGCGAAGGCGTAGACGTACTCGACGTTTATCTCTTCTTTGTTCAGGATGTCCGCCACCTGGGCCAGGCGTCCCGGCTGGTTGTCGATCCTGACCGCCAGGACGTCCGCGATGTTGACCACGTAGCCGGCTTTTTCAAGCAGGGCCTTGGCGGCTTCGGAGTCTTCCACGATCATCCTTAAGATGCCGAACTGGGCCGTGTCGGCCAAGGTCAGGGTATAGATGTTCACTCCGGCTTCGCCAAGGGTGCTGCAGATCACATAGACGTTTCCGGGCTTGTTCTCCAAAAAGAGGGAAAGCTGTTTTACGGTTTCCATAGAAAAAGTCTCCTTTTTGTTAAGAAGATATGTTTCTAACCTAATATAATAACATACCGGGCAAGGGGGGGTGCCCTTGCCCGGTATTGAGGGAGTGGAACCGGCCGCGCTTAGCTGTTCCTGAGGTCGGTCACGCGCTTGGCTTTGCCCATGGAGCGCTCGAGGCTTCCGGGTTCCACGGGGGTGACGGTGACCGCCAGGCCTATTATGCTCTTGATGGCGTTGCCGATCTTCTTCTGGATGACCTCGATGGAGCGGATGGTGTCGCCGAAGAGTTCCGCGGAGAGTTCCACCTGCACTTCCAGGGTGTCGAGGTCGCCATGGCGCCTGACTATGATGTGGTAGTGCGGCTGGACGCCCGGGATCGTAAGCAGGGCCGCCTCGATCTGACTCGGGAAGACGTTGACGCCCCTTATTATGAGCATGTCGTCGTTCCTGTGGTCGATGCGTTTTATCCTTCTGATGGTGCGGCCGCATTCGCACGTGCCTTTCACGATGACGGAGATGTCCCTCGTGCGGTAGCGGATCATGGGCATGCCGAACTTGTTCAGCGTGGTGATGACCAGTTCGCCTTCCGTGCCGTCGGGCAGCGCCTCGCCGGTCTCGGGGTCGATCACTTCGGGATAGAAGAGGTCTTCGAACATGTGCAGACCGGTCCTGGCGGGGCAGTCCATGGCGACGCCCGGACCGCTGATCTCGGTAAGGCCGTAGATGTCCCAGGCCTTGATGCCGGACTCCTGCTCGATCCTCTGGCGCATCTCGCTTGTCCAGGGCTCGGCGCCGAAGATGCCGTGCCTTAATTTCATCTTCTTGAAGTCGTAGCCGAGCTGCTTGGCTTTTTCAATAATGTGGAGGAAATAGCTTGGCGTGCAGCTGATCGCTGTGACGCCGAAGTCACTCATCAGCTTTATCTGGCGCTCGGTGTTGCCGCTGGAGATGGGCAATACGGTGACGCCCAGCCCCTCGGCGCCGTAATGAAGCCCCATGCCGCCGGTGAAAAGGCCGTAGCCGTAGGCGTTCTGAAGAATGTCGCCGGAGCCGATGCCCGCGATCATCAAAGCGCGCATGGTGGCTTCCTGCCAGCATGCCACGTCCTCTTTGGTATAAGCCATGACAATGGGGCTTCCCGTGGTGCCGGAGCTTGCCTGCAGCCTTATGATGTTTTCCATCGGCACGCACAGAAGCCCGAAGGGATAGGTGTCACGAAGATCCACCTTCTTGAAGAAGGGGAGCTTCTGGATGTCTTTCAGCTCCTTGATGCAGGTATCGTCAAGGCCTTTCTCCTGCATGCGGGATCTGAAGAGCGCTTGGTTCTTGTAGGCGTGGGAGACTATGTTTTTGAGCCTTTTCAACTGGATGCTTTCCAGTTCGTCGCGGCTCATGAAATCTTTTTGCGCTAGGGCTTGTAAAGCTGATCTTTCCATATTGTCTTATCTTTTAGTTTTCGTTTTCATTGGAGAAGAGTTCCTCGTGGGAAAGGAGCGAGAACCCGTTGCCGCTCAGGATCTGGAAGGCTTTCTCGTTGTCGCTGACGCGGAGGAGGAAGATCCTTCTCATGGCGAAGGCGTAGGCGTATTCCAGATTGATGTTTTCCTTGGACAGGAGCTCGTAGATCGTGGCCAGGACGCCCGGGCGGTTGTCGATCTTGACCGCCAGGACTTCGGTTATGTTGACGATCACTCCCGCCTTTTTAAGGATCTCGCCGGCCGCTTCGGGCTTTTCCACAATAAGGCGCAGAAGCCCGAACTGGTTCGTGTCGGCCAAGGACAGCGTAAAGATGTTTATGCCGGCGTCGCCTAAAGTCTTGCAGATATTGTAGGCGTGGCCGGGCTTGTTCTCCAGAAAAACGGAAAGCTGTTTGGCGGTTTTCATGTAAGTCTCCTTTTGGGTTGCTTGGGAAAACATTTTCTACAAGTTTAGCAAAATATCCGGATAAAAATCTACCGGTTAATATTTTCCTCAGGGGGGCGGCTATTGCAAAATGAAAACGAAAGTGCTACCATAGTTCCCAAACAATCACGGAAAACTGAACATGAATTTCAATTTCGGCTATTGGTTCTACTTTTATTTTACCGAGCTTTCTCAAGCTGGGGGAACCTTGTCGTAGTCGAATAGAAGAGGATTCAGAACACGAAGAGAGCCTGGCTTGAGCAAAGCCGGGCTCTTTCTTTTTTAAGCGAACAATAAACAACAATTAAGGAAAAACTATGATAATACTTATCAAGCAAGGCGCCGAGAAAAGTCAGGTCGACAATCTGATCAACTGGCTGAAGGCTCACAATATCGATCCGCACATCTCCGTCGGTTCTCACGAAACCCTGATCGGCTGCGTCGGCGACGTGGCTCACCTTGACATCGATCTCGTCTCCGCCCTGGACGTGGTGGCGAGCGTGCAGCGCGTGGGCGACCCCTACAAGGCCGCCAACCGCAAGTTCCATCCGGACGACTCTGTTATCGATTGCGGCGGCCCCAAGATCGGCGGCGGCAACTTCCAGGTCATCGCCGGCCCCTGCAGCGTGGAAAGCGAAGAGCAGATAATAGAGGTCGCCAAGGCGGTCAAGGCCGCCGGCGCGACGCTCCTCAGGGGCGGCGCCTTCAAGCCCAGGACCAGCCCCTACTCCTTCCAGGGCCTGGGCGTGGAAGGCTTGAAGATGCTCGTGGCCGCCAAGAAGGAGACCGGGCTGCCCATCGTCACCGAGCTGATGAACTTCTCGCAGTTCGAATACTTCAACGACGTCGACGTTATCCAGATCGGCGCCCGCAACATGCAGAACTTCGACATCCTTAAAGAAGTCGGCCACAACACCCAAAAGCCCATCCTTCTGAAGAGGGGACTTTCCTCCACTCTGCAGGAGCTTTTGATGAGCGCCGAGTACATCATGGCTTCCGGCAACCCCAACGTCATCCTCTGCGAACGCGGCATCAGGACTTTCGAGACGGCCACCAGGAACACCATAGACCTTTCCGTGGTGCCTTTGCTGCACCAGTTCTCGCATCTGCCTGTGGTGGTCGACCCCAGCCACGCCACCGGCGTCGCCAGGCTCGTGCACCCCGTCGCGGTGGCGGCCACGGCCATCGGCGCGGACGGCCTTATCATCGAGGTCCACAACGATCCGCCCAAGGCCAAGTGCGATGGCGCCCAGAGCCAGACGCCTGCCATGTTCGCCGAGACCATGAAGGCCATCAAAGCGGTCCGTCCCTTCGCCTGCAAGTAAGGCTAGTGTATAATATTTATTAAGCAAACTATTCCCGATTTATGGACAAGGAAAACATAAGAACCGAGATCGACGCCGTCGACGATAAGCTCGTCGACCTTTACCTGAAGCGCTTCGAGCTTGTCAAAGAGATCGCCAAGTACAAAGAGGAGAACAACGTTCCCGTCAGCGATCCGGCGAGGGAAAGGGAGATCCTTAAAAGGGTCGCCCTCAAGGCCGGACCGGAATTCGAGAACGAGGTCGCCATGCTCTTTACGGATCTCTTCAGCCTCTCCCGCGCCAAAGAGCGCCGCATGATCCTGAAAGAAAGCAAACTGGAAAGGGAGATAAACAGGGCTTTCGCCACCGCTCCCATGGAATTTCCCTCCCACGCCACCGTCGCGTGCCAGGGGACGGAGGGCGCTTTCAGTCAGCAGGCGACCAGCGAGCTGTTCAAATTTCCCGCGATCCTTTTCTTCCATTCTTTCGCCGACATCTTCAGCGCTGTTGAGAAAGGCATGTGCCAGTACGGCGTCCTGCCGATCGAGAACTCCTCGGCCGGCTCTGTGACGGCGGTCTACGACCAGATGAGGAGCCACGACTTCAGGATCGTCAGGGCCGTCAAGCTCCACGTGTCGCACGCGCTCATGGTCAACAAGGGCGTGACGAAAAGCGACATCAAGGAAGTGAAGAGCCATCCCCAGGCGCTTTCGCAGTGCTCGATCTTCCTGCACGGCCTGAAGGGCGTCAAGCAGACTCCCGCCGCCAACACGGCCATGGCCGCCAGGGAGCTCAGGGAGAGCGGCAGGACCGACCTGGCGGTCGTAGCCTCGAAAAGCTGCGCCGAATTGTACGGCCTGGAAGTCCTTGAACCTAACATCTGCGACACGCCTTCCAACTTCACGCGCTTCATCTGCATCTCAAGGGAACTGGAGATCTACAGGGACGCCGCCAAGATATCTTTGATGCTTACCCTGCCGCACAAGCCGGGCTCCCTTGCCAATATCCTTGCGAAGTTCTCCACCATCGGCTTGAACTTGACCAAACTGGAATCCAGGCCCATACCCGGCATGGAATTCGAATTCCGCTTCATCTTCGAGTTCGAGGCCAAGCCCAACGACCAGGACGCCATAAAGCTTTTGTCCGAACTTTCCACCGATCCTGAGATCGAACAGTTCACCTTCCTTGGGGCTTATGCTGAAATTTGACTTTGAAAAGATCGCGATAGTCGGAATGGGACTTATCGGCGGCTCCTTTTACAAGGCCGTAAAGAAAAAGGGCCTTGCCGTAACTGGCATCGACAAGAACGATCCCGTGGAAGTAGGGGACGCCGATCTTGTGATCATCGCTCTGCATCCGGGACTCGCGATCGATTGGCTCAAGGCGCACAACAAAAAGATCAAGCCGGGAGCCCTTGTCTTGGACGTCTGCGGCGTGAAAGCGGCCCTGTGCAAGGCGGCCGCGGAACTGGAGAAGGACTGGACCTTCCTGGGAGGACACCCCATGGCCGGAAAAGAAGTCAGCGGCTTCGAGAATTCCAGCGCCGCGCTTTTCGAAGGGGCCTCCATGATCCTGACGCCGCAGACGGAAAAGGAAGCGGAGGCGGCGGAAAGCTTAAGACCTTTCTTCGAGTCGCTGGGCTTCGCCAGGGTCATTCTGACCACGCCGGAAAAGCACGACGAAATGATCGCCTACACCAGCCAGCTCTGCCACATCCTTTCCAACGCCTACTTAAGGGACGAGCTGGCCCTGAAGTCAAAGGGTTTCGCCGGCGGCAGCTTCCGCGACCTCACCAGAGTGGGCGCCCCGGACCCTAAGCTCTGGACGGAGCTTTTCATAATGGACAGGGAAGCTCTGCTCCCGATCATCGACCGTTTTATGGAAAGGCTTTCCGATTTCCGCTCCGCCCTGGAAAAGAAAGACGAAGAAGCCATGCGTTCCCAGCTCCGGGAGGGAACCCTAATGAAAGAAAAACTCACCTCGCAAAAGAAATGAACACTCTCTTCCTCTACGGCCCTCCCGCCAGCGGCAAAACGACCCTGGGCAAAAAACTAGCCGAAGCCTTGAGGCGTCCTTTCTTCGACCTGGACGATGAAATAGTCAAGGCCAAAGGGAAAAGCATCCCCAAGATCTTCGAAGCGGGCGGCGAAGCGGCCTTCCGCAAAGCCGAGTGCGAGACTTTGAGAGCGCTCGTCAAGAGGCCCGACAGTCAGGGCGCCGTTATCGCGCTGGGCGGCGGCACGCTACTTGACGCTTCCAACCGCGAACTGGCGGAAAAAGAGGGCAGAGTCTGGTGCCTTGAGGCTCCTTCGCAAGAAGAGCTGGACAGACGTTTCGCCGCCAAGCCCGGCGCCCGTCCCCTTGGCAACAAGGCCGAGGAACGCAAGGCCCACTACGCCGCCTTCCCAAGGCGCGTCGCCCAGAAATTCTTCCTCAAGGATTCCCTTGTCGTGGTGGGGGACGACCTTGGCCCTCTCAAGGGGTTCGCCGATCTTGTCATCGCGGACGACAACGCCGCCAAAGCCAACAAGTCCGCCCTCGCCAACGCGACCATAGAGACGATCCCCAGCGGCGAGCAGTTTAAGAATCTTAAGACCGTGGAAAGGATCTGGGAATTCGCCCTCTCCCACGGATTGGGCCGCAAGAACACATTGGCCGCTTTCGGAGGCGGCGTGACGGGCGATCTGACCGGATTTGCGGCCGCGACCTTTATGCGCGGCATCAACTGGATCAACATTCCCACCACGTTGCTTTCCATGGTGGACGCCTCCACCGGCGGCAAGACCGGCTGCGATCTGCCCTGCGGCAAGAATCTAGTGGGCGCCTTCCATTTTCCCAAGCTTGTCCTCATAGACGCGGCTTATCTTAAGACATTGCCTGAAAATGAACTCAAGAACGGCCGGGCGGAAATGATCAAGCACGAGATTATCAAAGGTCTCGCTCCTGGAAATTACAAGGCCATTCCCTCCGCTCAGGAAATAGGGGACAACCTGGCCGTGAAAGTCGAGATGGTCACGAAGGATCCCTACGAACAGAAAGGCTTCCGTCTTCTTCTCAACTGCGGCCACACCGTGGGCCACGCTCTGGAGATCGCTACCAACTTCTCTTTCTCCCACGGCCAGGCCGTAGCCATAGGCATGGTCGAGGAAGCAAAGCTCGCTCAAAAACTCGGGCTCGCGAAACCGGAATTCGTAAATGAACTGAAAGACCGCATCGCCGCGGCGGGCCTTCCCACCGAGCTTCCCCAGGACGTCACTTTTGCCAGCTTGAAAGACATCATGCTGAAAGATAAGAAGCACCAGGGCCGGACCGTCACCTTCGCCCTTCCCTGCGCCATGGGAGACGTGCGCGCCGTACCCATCGAACTGAAGTAATTATATGTCCGCTCCCAAAGTTTGCCTGACCATCACCGCCCAAATGCTCGAGGAAGCGGTCCTGCTGGCGCGCGAATACGCGCCCTTTATCGACCTCATAGAGCTAAGGGCCGATCATCTCAAGGCAGGGGAGCGCGCCAACATTTCGAATTTTCCCAAGCAGGTCGATCGTCCCTGCATCCTAACCGTCCGCAGAAAAACTGACGGCGGCGTCTTCGAGGGCGGAGAACAGGAACGGCAGGCCTTGCTGAAAGAGCTTACTAACTTCGCTTTCGTCGATCTGGAAAAAGACATAACCGCTTCCGAGCTTGAGCATCTCGCCGAAACTTCCGGCACCGGGATCATCAGGAGCGCGCACTATTTCGAGCCGACGTCAGCCGATCTTATTTCCGCCATCGACAGTCAGGCGAGAAGCAAAAGCGAGATCCCCAAAGTAGCCTTCACGCCCAGGAGCGCCGCGGACATGGCGGAACTTTTCACACTGGTAAAACAGCTGCCCAAGCGCGACAGGATCATCTGCGCCATGGGCAGCGTTGGTTTCCCCTCCAGAGTTCTCGCCCAGCGCCTCGGCTCGTTCCTTACTTTCACTTCCCCCAAAAAGCTCAGCGCCAATACGGCGACACTCGGCCACACCGATCCCATAAGTCTTCAGCAGATCTACGATTTCAAAAACATCTCCGGCAAGACGGCTCTCTGCGGCGTGACCGGCTGGCCTCTGACCGTCACCTCCAGCCCCGAAGTCCACAGGAAGTTTTACGAGGAGGAAAAACTGAACGCCCTCATGCTTCCCATGCCCGCGGAAAAAATAGAGGACGCCCTTCTGCTTGCCGAGACTCTTGGCATGAAAGGCCTGGCCGTCACCATTCCGCACAAGGAGGCGCTTCTCCCGCATCTCGACGAAGCCGACGAGGCCGTCAAAATTATCGGCACCGCTAACACGGTGGTTTTCAAGGATGGAAGAAAGATCGGTCACAATACCGACGCTCCTGGTTTCGCCAAAGCCCTGAAGACCTTAATACAGAAAGACTCCTTGAAGGGCCTGCGCACTGCCGTCCTCGGTTCCGGAGGCGCGGCCAAGGCGATAGCCTGCGCCCTCTGCAAGGAAGGAGCGGAAACAACCGTTTTCGCCCGCGACCTCGCCAAGGCCAAAGCAGTCGCGGACAAATACGGCTTCGCTTCCGCGCTCCTAACGGATCTCACCTCCGACTTCAAGCCCGACATCATCGTGCAGTGCACTTCCGTGGGCCTGCAAGGCTCAGCCACGGAAGGCATGGACCCCATCCCTCAGTACGAATTCCAAGGACGCGAGGTCCTTTACGATATAATCTACAAACCTGAAGCGACGCCCGTCATGCAAAGAGCCCAGGCCAAGGGCTGCCTTACTTCCAACGGCCTCTCCATGCTCATAGAGCAGGCCAAGCTTCAGCATCAATTATTCTTCCACACCATCTAAAATTATGTCTTCCTCTTTCGGCAAAAATCTCAAGGTCACCATCTTCGGAGAATCCCACGGACCGGCAATTGGCTGCGTCTTAGAGGGCTTCCCGGCGGGCTTTGCCCCGGACATGGACAAAGTAACCGCCTTCATGCAAAGAAGAGCTTCCCGGGGACAAGCCGGCGCCACCGCCCGATCCGAGGAGGACCTCCCGGAAGTTCTCTCCGGCCTCTTCGAGGGAAAGACCTGCGGCACGCCCATCGCCGCGGTCATAAGGAACAATAACACCCAATCCCAGGACTACGCCAACCTCAACGTCTGCCCCCGCCCGGGCCATGCGGACCTTACCTGGAACGCCAAGACGAAAGGCGCCAATGATTACCGCGGCGGCGGCCACGCTTCTGGCAGACTAACCGCGCCCATGTGTTTCGCCGGCGCCCTGGCCAAGCAGTACCTGGAATCCCAAGGCGTCGCCGTCAACGCCAGCATATGCTCCATCAAAGACCATCAGATCTCTGATAACCAAGACGAATTCGGTCTCGACGAGGAAGCCAGGAAAATCATCGAGGAAGCCCAAAAGGCAGGGGACAGCGTAGGCGGCATTATCGAGTGCGCCATAACAGGCCTTCCCATGGGTCTTGGATCTCCCATCTTCGACGGCGTGGAGAATAAGCTTAGCCAAGCCATCTTTGGCATCCCGGCCGTCAAGGGCATAGAATTCGGCAGCGGCTTCTCCGGCACCAAGCTTATGGGCTCGCAAAACAACGACGCCTTCGCTTACAAGAACGGCAAGCCCGTTACCAAGACCAACAACGCGGGCGGAATATTAGGCGGCATCACCAACGGCATGCCCGTCACCTTCAGAGTCGCCGTCAAGCCCACGCCTTCCATCGCCAAAGAGCAGCAGACCGTCGACCTTGACAAGAAGAAAGACGCCTCCCTTGAAATCAAAGGCCGCCATGACGCCTGCATCGTTCCCAGGGCGCTTCCCGTGGTGGAAGCCGTAGCCGCTCTTGTCGCACTCGATTTGCTCCTGGATTGATTATGTCTCTCACGCTTCCAATAGGCAAAAGAAAAGGCACCGTTACGCCGCCTTTTTCCAAATCCCACCTTCACCGCCTTTTGATCGCGGACTTCCTGGGCGGGAACTTCCAGCGTCTGGCTCCCAGCCCAACGGACTCGGAAGATATTGCCGCCACCAAGCGCTGCCTCCTGGCTCTCGGAGAAGACACGAATACTCCCGTCCTCGACTGCGGCGAATCCGGCTCCACCCTGCGTTTCCTGAAACCCGTCGCCGCGGCCCTAAAAAAGCACCCCCGGTACGTCACCAAGGGCCGTTTAGCCGAGTGCCCTGGTATCGACTACCCTGAACTTGAATGCGGCCTCCACGAGCTTCCAGGCAACGTTTCCTCCCAGTTCGCCACCGGCCTCCTTTTCGCCCTGCCCATTCTCAAAGGCGATTCTGAGATAAGATTCAACACGCCGCTGGAATCCAGAGGCTACGTTGACATGACGCTCCAGGTCTTAAGGCAAAGCGGTGTCACCATAACCGAAACACCAAGAGGCTTCCTCGTTCCCGGGAATCAGACTTACACAGCACCCGTAAACGTCGAGCCCGAGCGCGACTGGTCCGGCGCCTCCTTCTTCATTGCCATGAACTATCTTGGCTCCGAGATCAAAATAAACGGCTTAAACGATGGTTCCTTGCAGCCCGACCGCGCTCTTCCCGAGCTTCTGAAAAAGCAGGGCGAAGTAATCGACGTCTCCCAGTGCCCGGACATCTTCCCGCCATTGGCCGTCGCTTTTGCCGGCAAACCCGGAACCACCACCATCACCGGCATCAGAAGGCTGCGCCTTAAGGAATCCGACCGCGTGAAATCAACTTCCGATCTGCTCACAAACCTCAACGTCAAACATGAGATTGCCGAAGACGCTTTCACGATCCAGGGCCAATCCCAACCCTTCTCTCCCAACCCAACCACGATTCTAACCTACGGCGATCACCGCCTTGCCATGTCCGCCGCTGTCGCCGCCACCAATTCGCAAAACCCGATCGCCATCGACGACGCATCCTGCTGCGCAAAATCCTACCCCTCCTTCTTCGCGCAGTTCTCTTCCCTGGCTCTCATTTGATCGCGTTGCCTTGATTTTAAAAGCGCTCGCAAGCGCCAACTCCGCAACCCCGTTTGAATATAGGGATTTGGGGGCTTGCGCCATTTCCCGCTTTTAATTATAATAATTGCAAAATTACAAAATAATGTTACGCCTTGCGCGCAAGACATTTTTGATCGAATTTCAGGGGAAAAATCCATGTCAAAGAAATGGTTATATTCTGTAGCTTTGGGGGCTTTGTTGATGGCTGGAGATGCCTTTGGTATCACCGTGCATGAGGTGTTGTCTAACGGATTTTGGTCGGCAGAACAACGGGGAACATTTGAATATGCTAAAAAAGCAACAGACGGATACAGAAGCTTTACTCGAAAGAAAGAAAAAGAGTTTTTTATAGATGATGCCGGTATAGGACATTACTCTTTTATGGATGTTTATTCTGCCCCGAAAATCAGTGGCATGCGCTGGAAAACTAAAAGATGGTATAATTGGAAGATAGATAATGAAGGAAGCTATACTCAGTTGGATTTATTAAAATCAAGTTTTGTGCGTCAAAACCACAAAGAAAAAACGACGACAGATCTGCAGGAAGTGGGTAGGCTTGTAAATAATATATATGAATTTACGACACAACACGAAGAAACTGTTTATATGAATAAGCCAAAGAAAAAAGAGGCGCGTCCCATAGGCCCCTATGTTGTGGACGATTGGTTTCCGGGTGCTATGGAAAGTCGTTCTTGGCGGAAAACTCAATTTTATGGCACGGAGCACACGGCTGTTACTAATATCATTTCGGACAATGAGGCCTATATCACGGGGAACATTTCTCAAACCGGCCATATAGACGAATATGACGGATATATAGTGAATGAGGATACTTCTTTATTGCGCACTTATACACAACATATTACAACGGATGCGGATCACGTGTATGTTGAACAGGAGATTACGGAAGACGCCAAAAACGCTCTGATGTCTAATCGCCAAAATACCTATCAAACGCAATATACGGCCACCTTTAAAAAGGGGCGCTGGAAAGGGGAAACCGAAACCATAACCGTAACACAAAATTCCCAAATCACCGATTGGTTTCTGAAATATTGGGGCCAAAACACCCGTTAAGGCGTTTATTTCTTCGGTGCAATTTTTCAAAAGGGAGCCTTCCGGCTCCCTTTGTTTTACTTCTTCGGGGTGATTTCCGTCTGTCCGCCCATATACGGCTGCAACGCTTTCGGGATCAAAATCCGCCCGTCTTCCTGCAATCATATAGTTAGTGTTAAAAATGTCTGGGCAATCCTCTGGGGAATTTTTCTGATATCGACTATCACTAACTAAATATCAGTCATATAGTTAGTGTTAAAAATGTCTGGGCAATCCTCTGGGGAATTTTTCTGATATCGACTATCACTAACTTCCTTTTATTTTTACGGTTAGCATCAAAAATGTCTGGGGAATCCTCTAGACAATTTATTTAGTGTGTTTTTCAATTATAATGTTTGGATGATTTTAATGAATATTTTGAAAAGACAGGACAAAAATCAGTTGAAGAAAAGAGGGGGAAATCAGTTGAGGGAATGAGGGGCAAATCGGTTGAGGGAAGAAGAAAAATTATCTGTATTAGGGCCAAAAACTTGTATTAGGAATTGTAATATATTGCGGTATTGAAGTACAATGCATCGATATCCTCAACATTGACAAAATCAAGCAAGTATTCGTCTTTAAACATTCTGATAGCCGCAAGGGAATAATTTTTGCATGGAATAGACTCTGCAAAATTATTCGCTATTTTTCCCGAATGCTGATAATCATCTGCTTTTAGATGATTTCGTAATTCTCGTTTCGTCCATGCTCCGCTTTTTGCCTGAGCAATGTAATATATGCATTCTTCGAATGATTTAACTTTCGTTATGATTTCCAAATGTAATGAGAAACTTATTGAAAAGAAGTTGTCAAGCTTTTTGTTTAGATAAGCATCTTTTTCCTCAACATTTATTCTGAGTAGATCTGTGTTGCCCAAATCGGCAGCCACTGGCTGCCGATTTAGAAAAGGTGACCAGAACTCGTAGAAAATACGCATGTTTTTAATATTCCTTTCTCCAAAGCCACGCAATCCTGGCATCTCTTTTTGTAACCTTTCGCTAATTTCGCTAATTGCGCCTGTTCCCCACGTCCCTTTGCGTGAATTTGTTGAAACATAACCACCAATTTCATAGTAGAGCAATAATAAAGTTCGGTTTGTTTCCCTTAAAGTGTTCGCTTGTGATTTAAGGATTGAAGCTTTGATTATCGATACAGCTTTTGATATATAATCCATATTTGCTCCCTGCTTTTTAATCTGCTGTTAATTATTATGTGCATATATTAGGATATTTCAATAAGTTAATCTGTCTTCCAAATCGGAAACCACCTGTAGGAAAACAGGGGACAAAACGTAGGAAAAAGCTGACAAAAACAGCTTCTCGCTACAATAAAATGCTCTGCCTTTTTCGGCGCAATCTCTGTCTGTCCACCCATATACGGTTGTAACGCTTTCGGGATCAAAATACGTCCATCCGCTTGTAAGTTGTTTTCGATAAACGCAATCAGCATACGCGGTGTTGCCACGACCGTATTATTCAACGTGTGCGGGAAGTACTTTTTCGCCTTGGCGGGCTTTTTCTTTTGATATTGAGGGAATAGGGGATAAGGCACAGGGTTTGGTATAATAAAAAATAGTGTGTAAATATATGCATTTTTTATTATGCCGGAAAAACCAAGGATAAAGGTGCCCGCAAGAGCGGAGCGCGAAAAAGTCAGGTCTCTCATCGAGGGACTCGGCTTGAACACCGTCTGCAAAGAGGCGGCGTGCCCCAATATTTGGGAATGTTTCCAACGGCATACGGCGACTTTCATGATCATGGGGGACATCTGCACTAGGAACTGCCGTTTCTGCAACGTGAAGACGGGACGCCCCGCACCGCTCGATCCGGAGGAGCCGGCTCGTTTGGCTTCCGCCATAAAGGAGCTTGGGCTTAAGTACGCGGTCATCACCTGCGTGACAAGGGACGACCTGCCGGACGGCGGAGCGGAGCATTTCGTCAAGACGATAGAGGCAATAAGGGCGGTATCTCCGGAGACAAAGGTCGAGATACTGACCTCTGATTTCGCGGGCAACAGTTTTGCCCTGGAAAAAGTTTTGAAAGCCGATCCGGCGGTCTTCAACCACAATTTGGAAACGGTCAGAAGGCTGACGCCGATTTTGCGGACCAAAGCGACGTATCTGCGGTCCTTGGCGGTCCTGAATTACGCCGCTAGGATGTTCCCTGAGATACCTGTGAAGAGCGGCATCATGGTCGGCTGCGGGGAGAGTATGGAAGAGGTCTTCGAGACTCTCCGCGATCTGCGCGAGGCCGGCTGCTCCATCCTTACGGTCGGGCAGTACCTGGCGCCGGATGAGAAGTGCCATCCCGTCGAGAAATATTACAGCGAAGCGGAATTCGCGGAAATTAAAGCTTACGCTCTGGAATTGGGCTTTGCCGGGGCGGCCTGCGGGCCGCTGGTCAGAAGCTCGTACAGGGCTGGCGAAATGGCGGAGAAGGTCTATGGCTGATTTTTCCGCCAAACTGAAAGCGCCCGTTTACGTCTGCCTTCTTACTTACGGCTGCCAGATGAACATTCTGGACAGCCAGATCCTTTCGGGCAGCCTTGCGCGCCAGGGTTTCGTCGTTACGGAAGACGAAACCGCCGCGGACGTCGTTTTGTTCATTACCTGCAGCGTGAGGGACCTGGCGGAAAGAAAAGTTTTGGGAAAGGCCGGGAAACTGAACGTCAAAAGGAACCGCAGGCCCGAAGTGGTATTGGGCGTGACGGGCTGCATGGCGGAACTGAAAGGCGAGGCGCTTATTGGCGGCAAGAATGTTTTCGATTTCGTGGCCGGAACACACAAGCGCCATCTTATCCCGGAATTGATACTGCGCGCGCTGTGCAAACGCGTGGCCGCGGCTGAGGTCACTTCCGTCAACGCGGAGGCTTTGGAAAGGCTGGGCATCGCGCTGGCGCCTTACATGGATGAATGTCTTCCCGCCGAAGGGAAGCTTTTCGCCGTGGGCAGAGACGAGGCGGAAGCCAGGCTCGACGAGCTGGAGGCCATGCGTCCGAGACCCTGGCAGGCTTTCGTCGAGATCATGAGAGGCTGCAGCAACTTCTGCTCCTACTGCGTCGTGCCTTATGCCAGAGGGCCGGAAGTGAGCCGGCCGGCGGACGAGATACTTGCGGAACTTAGAACCTTGGCTTCGAGCGGCTGCGTGGAA
>JAFYHD010000129.1 GCA_017539325.1 bacterium
CCTTGGCTCGAAAGAGAGGTGTTTGCCGCTCTCGAAAGTTTTTCCCAGCGAGCCTGTCACAAGAACAAGGTCGCCAGCCTTGGCTCCGGACCTTAGGAGCGCTTTGCCCCTTTCGACTTTTCCGATGAGCGTCAGGGTGAGTGTCAGCGCTTCGGATCTCACCGTATCGCCGCCCACTATGGAAACCTTATACTTTTCCGCTTCTTTGCCCAGGGCGGCCATGAAACGCTTCAGGAAGGCCGCAGAGGCCGTTTTGGGCGCGCCTAAGGATAGTATGCCCCAAAGAGGGATGCCGGCCATAGAGGCGATGTCGCTCAAATTTACGGCCAGCAGCTTGTGAGCCAGAAGTTCCGGCTTTGTCCCCTTCAGGAAATGCGTGTTCTCGGATAACGTGTCGCAGGTCGCCAAGAGATCCCATTTGTCGTTATAGCGAATGACGGCGCAGTCGTCGCCTATGCCCCTTATTATCTCCTTACCGGCGCGTCTTCCTGAAAATTGGGAAGCGGCCAAAGTGATGAGCTCCTGTTCCCGCATGGCGATGATTATTCCGCTGGCTTAACGATCACTTTACGAAGATCGCCGACGCGCGAAAGACTGTTGCTGACGCCTGGCAGCTGCGCGGCTCTAATGGATTCCGCCATATCTCCGAAATCGTTGGTCGTGAACAGCGCGGTGACAGCCGCCCTCCTGACGAAATCCTCGGAGCTCCTGGAGTAGAGCGCGGAGGAATCGGCGGCAGCATTCAAAAAGCTTCCGAATTTGGCGGGGTCGAGAAGATTTGATCTGCTCTCGGCACAGGCGTCGAAGAGCATTTGCGAGCACTCGTCGATAAGGTCGGCTTTCGTTTTCAGATAGACGAAAGCGTAGCCCAGGGCGTAACCCTGGTAGGCTTTGAAGCCGCTTCCCAAAACGGCCTGGTTGCCGTATTTTTCACGCAGCCTGGGCAGCACGGACGAGAGCGGGCGCCTCAGCGCGTAGGAGAGTAAATACGGCATGACAGGATCTTTTTCGAAGCCCGGCAGAACGGTTCCTATGACCGCCATGCCCGTGCTTTCGGGAGCGTAGAAAGTTTTTTCCGTCTCTTTAGTCTCTATCTCGTTCACGCAGTCGGGAAGCAGCCTGGGGCGCTCCCTCCTTCTCAAATTCTTGATCCTCGCGTTTCCTTTAAGGAGAAAATCTTTCATCTCGGCGTGGATCGTCATGAGGACAGCCTTTTCCTCGCAGGGCCCGCTTACTATGATCTCGGTGTTGTCGGGCGTGACGAATTCCCCGTAGAAGGAGGCGACGTCCTTGGCTTTGATCCTCTCCAAAACGAAAGGATTGCCGAAGCGATCATAAGCGAAGGGGTGCGCTCCGAAAAGGAACGTGCGCATCAGCATCTCGGCGCTCTCGATGCTGTTCGTGTTCTCTATGCTGGAGCGCGCTAACGTTTTCTTCACGGCTTCGCCGACCGCGTTCTCCGTAAACTTCGGGCTTCCCCAGGATCGGCAGAGATAAGGCAGAAGCTTGGAAAAATGCCTGGCCGGCACGACGGCTTCGAAGCCAACCACCTGGGGCTCGTTGATCGGCTCGATCTTCGCGCCGCATTCTTTCAGGGCTTTGGAGAACGCTTGCGGATCGCCGCCGCCGGATGATAAGAATTCCGACATAACAGCGAAGATCCCGTTGTTGAAGGATTCCTCATACCAGTTGCCGCCCAAGGATACGAAGGCGCAGCGAACTATCGTCTCGTCTTCCCTTCTCTGGAAGAGCACCTCGGCAGATCCCGGCAGCTGCCTTCTGTAAGACTGGTGCCCTATGTTCTCGAGTATCTCGCGCTCAAGGCGCAGGAACTCCGCCGCTCTCGGCTCGATCTTTTCCTCCGGATCGCTCCAGCAGAGCGTAACGCAGGAGGGCGCGAGGCTTCTTTCGGCGTAGCTTTTCAGCTGATTTGCTTTAAGTTCATTTATAGCCTTAGCGTCCTCCACAAGAGCGAAAGGACCCCGCTTTTCAAGCGCGGAGCGGGAGAGCATTTTGGAAAGATCCTTAGGCTTAGCGCAGCGCGCCGCCAATTCTGTCAGAAGCTGGTCAGCTTCTCCCCTCACCTCTTCCTCGGAGTATCTTTTCAGCGCGAAAGAGCGAAGGTAGTCCCTCATGATGTTCTGGGCCCTCTGGCGCTCCTCGGGCCGCGTTTCGCAGATGAAGGTGAGCGAGAGTCCGCCCAGCTCCTTTTCCCTAAGGACGCTGACTTCCACCCTGCGCTGGAATTCTTCCGCCAACTTTTTCTCCAGTTCGCCAACGCCTTTTTCCAAAAGATTGGCCAAAACAGAGGAGGCGGCTTTGTCCCTGGCGGAAGGCCGCATCGTCACGCCGAGACAGACGAGGCTCTTTTCGCCGTTCGCGGTCTTCATGGAAAGACGGGGCGAGCCGTCATCGCCGACTAGGACCCTGTCGTCCCTTATGAATATGCCTTCCGGTAGAGTTGCGAGGCATTCGCCGGCCAGCTCTTCCAATCCGCTGCCGAAAAGGCTTCCGACCAGGACGAAGGAAACATTGCCGGAGACGAAGTGCGACTCCAGGTATTTTTCCAGATCCTCTTTTTCAAGCTTTTCCGCCTGCGCTGAATAGCCGCATTTGGGAACGGCTTCCATCATGGCCGGGAAGGCCGTGCGCCGCCAGAGGTTCAAAATGGCGTTCTTTTCCTCGCTCTCAGAATTCTTGAGATAAGCGACTGTTTCCTTCTTAAGCTTCGCGAACTCCTCGTCGTCCACGTCCTTTTTGCTCACGATCTCAAAAAGCGTTTCCACGGCCGCCTTGACTTGCTCCTTCAAGCCCGTCACTACAACGAAGACCGCGTCGCGCTCAAGGATGACTTCGCATTCCGTTTCACTAAAAGCGCAGTCCGGTTTCAAGCGCTCCTGGTCCAGCCTTCTCCTTAACCATTCCGTCATGGTGAAGGCCAAGCCGCTGCCAAGGAGGTTCCCCTCCCCGGAGACGCCGCCGCCGAAGGCTATCGTCACCGCGGTCTCGGGGTTGCCCGGCAGATCGGCGCTGATCACTGTCGCGCCGAGATCGCTGACGGAACTCTTGATCGGGCAGGCCGGCAGGATCGCCTCCTCGCCCAAGAGGAGCGAGGCCGCGAAAAGAAGAAAGAAAAGTCCCTTAAAGAGCTTCATTTCAATTTGCCAAGGATCTCTTCAGCTTGTTCTTTGGAAAGCGAGCCGGCGGGCGGGAACTTATAGCCGTCACCTGCGAATCTCGGTATGATGTGCCAGTGGCAGTGATGGACGGACTGCCCGGCCGCTTCGCCGTTGTTCACTAGAATGTTTACGCCGTCACAGGGCAGGCACTCTTTCATTTTAGCCGCGATCTTCTGGACGAGATCAAGGACGGGATAAAGGTCCTTGGGATCGGCCTCGAAAATGTTTTTGATGTGCTTTTTCGGCAGCACGAGCGTATGCCCGGGAGAGAGGGGGCCTATGTCCAGAAAAGCATAGGCCTCCTCGGTCTCCGCGACTTTGTAGGAGGGTATCTCCCCTTTTATGATCTTGCAGAAAATGCAATTTTCCATTTTAGTCCTCGAGTTTCAGTTCGCTGTAGAAACCAATGTCGATCATGGCGCCGCCATTCTTGTTTTTGCAGCCGATGGCGATAACGTTCTCGCCCTTTTTGAAGATCTTCTTGACGTCTTCTTTCTTAAGCAGCACCGGGGTGTAGCCCTGGTTGTAGCCTTCCTGCTTGAAGACTTCCACGCCGTTCACATAAACAACAGGATCTTCGTCGTAGAAGATGTCCATCTCGATGTTTTCATCTGGGACTTCCTTCAGCATGAAAACGCGCCTCAGATAGATCTCTTCGGTGTCCCATTCTGTCTTGGGCTTGGCGCCCAGGTCGTTTACGATCACTTTGTTGCCGAAGCCGCCCAATCCTTCCTTCCAGGAAGCGTCATTGAAAGAAGGAGCGTTCCATTCGCCCTGAGGCTCAGTGAAGGTGTATTTCCAGACGACCTTTTCTTCCGTGCCCTTGGGCATGAAGCACTTTCTCGCCATGGGCTTGGTACTAAGAGCGATCTTCTCGACGCGCTTATGCATCTCTCTCATCTTGTCGGTCGGGTACTTCACGACTTTTCTGTCGTAAGTGACAAGGCCGTTGGCTTCCGTCTCGACGTCGGTCGTCTGCGTGTAGACGCTGCCGGCGAAGCTCTCGTGCGAGCAGCGGGCGAGGTTGTCCATGATCTCGGCGTATCTCTTGAGGGAGTCCTCAACGTTGGCGTCGGAGCGGTAGCCCCACTTCTTCTCGGGATCCCAGA
>JAFYHD010000130.1 GCA_017539325.1 bacterium
ATCGAACCCGAACTCCCCTCTGGCAGCATCGTGACGCTGGAATATCTCTCCCCAATCGGGGAAACACTTTTTGCCGACCTAATGGAAGCGGCGCAAAACAAATATCCGGACGTCAAGATCGGCTCTTATCCGGAGCTTGACGAAGCAACCAACAAATGGCGCTGCAAACTCACCTTCACCTCTTCAACCGAAGAAGCCATCGCCCCCTGTCGCGACCAACTCCTTTCCGCCATAAACGACCGCGCAAAAACTCAAGCCTGACGTCGCAAAGTCGTCGTATGCCCCTCGCTCACGGACTACGCGCGCATGGCCTTGATTAGCGTCCTCCGTGAGTTCGCTTAGGGGCATACGCCGCCCTTTGCTCCGTCACATTTGGGGAGCGAAGCAAGAAGGCATGTACCCGTAAGCAAACTTAGCGAAGCCTGTTTGCCAAGGGCACATGCCTTTTGCGCAGCGACCGATGCGACGTTAATTTTCAAGCACCAGGATGGGAATCTCGGCGGGGATGCCGAGACGAGTCGGAAAGCCGTTCCAAAGCGAGGCGCCGTTGGTGACAAAGACGGCCGTGCCGTCTTCGTGGTAGTAGAGTCCCGAGACCGCGCCGCAGTTGAATCTTTCCACGATCTTATGCAGGCCCCAGACCATGCCGCCGTGGGTGTGCCCGGAAACGAGGAGGGCTACGCCGCGCTCCTTGGCTTCGGGGCGGTAATTGGGCTTGTGCCCCAACAATATCACGCATTTGTCTTCAGCGCCTTCAAGAGCTTTGTCTATGTCAGGTTTCGTTCCGCCAAAGTGGTTGGCGGCGGTGTCGGGCACGCCGGCAATGAAGAGGCCTTTCACGATTTCCTTGTTCTCGTTTTCCAAGATGGGAAGGCCTAGGCTTTCAAGATAAGGCTTCCAATCTTCCCAGCCGTTGTAATACTCGTGGTTTCCGCTGACGGCGAAAACGCCCAGGGGGGCCTTGAGTTCCTTTAGTGGCTCCAGCTCTTTTCCAACCTCCTCGACTTCGCCGTCAGCGAAATCGCCTGGGATGAGGATGAGGTCGGGTTTGGCGGCCATGGCAAGGTCAACGATCTTTTTGACCGTCTTCTTTTTCGTGATCCTGTCAGCGTGAATGTCGGCGATGACGGCGGCTCTCAATCCTTTCGCTTCTTTGGGTAGATTGGGGATGCTGACTTTGTATTCTTTCACATACGGTGCTTTGAGGGCATTGTAAAGCCCCAGAAGGCCGATTGTGAGGGAGATCACGGTCAGCAAGGCATTGATGCCGTTCATGGGGAAACGGGCTCCGAAAAGAAAGCAGGGGAGATATATTAGATCTTTTATGAGAAGCAGGAAAAAGAGGATGTAGACGGAGATGTAGAGAACGCCTGATACGGCCGTGACGAAGCCGGGGACTTTCGGGGCGAAGAACTGCGGGCCGCCGATGAGGTGGATGATCTGAAACTTCATGGCCGCCGCTATGACGAGAATTATGAGCGGAATCTTAATGGCCCAGCCTGAAGGCATGGGGAAGATCGCTCTTATGATGATGTAGAGGGCGGCTAGCCCGGAAAAAATATTGACAGGAAACATAATTCTATTTTAACTAAATTTTGGCATCAGCACTCTTGGCAGTCGTCGTGCTCCTGGACGAATTCGAGTTCGAAATCCATGGTGTCGAGTTTTTCCAGGGTTTTCAAATATTCGTCGAAGGAGAGACGGTCTTTAAGTTCGGGATAATTTTTGGAGTTGAAGGTCGGGAAGTACTGGCACATGAGGCTTAATCCGAAGGGGACTTTGCCTGTGTCGTCGGCGAACTCTTCTTTGAGTTTGTCCATGACTGCCAGGGAATTTTCGACTGCGTTGGGCAGAACGAGGTGGCGGACGATCATACCTTTTGTCATGTATCCGTCTTCGTCGAAGGCAAAGCCTTTCGTTTGGCGCCACATTTCCTTTAGGGCGATGATGTTTTTTTCTGGGTAGTCTTCGGCGTAGGAATATTTTTTCGCGAGCGCGTTGTCCTGGTACTTCGCGTCGGGAAGGTAGATGTCGACGACACCGTCCAGGGCTTTGAGGACCTCTATGGACTCGTATCCGCCGCAGTTGTAGAGCAGGGGAAGCGTCAGGCCGTTTTCCCGGGCGATGA
>JAFYHD010000131.1 GCA_017539325.1 bacterium
GACGATCCTGGCGTGGATCTTACCGAGGTGTCCCACGCCTATGACTGCTGTTTTCATATCTTTTCTCCCAAGGAGCGGTCAACTCCCAGAATAGTTATTCCGCATTTCATCGCTTCTTCAAGCGTCTTCTGAGGCTCAAGAAGGAAAGTCTTTCCGGCTTCGGCCGCCACGATCCTGGCGTTGGCCGCCTTCATCGATTCTATGGTGCCGGGCCCGAGGCAGGGTACGTCGAACCTCAGGTCCTGATTGGGCTTGGCCACTTTCACGACCACGGCGTCCTTTGTGTATTCGCCGGATCTCCTGATGCAGCGGTCGGTGCCTTCCATCGCTTCCACGCAAATCACGGCCTGGTTCTTTATGACCACGCTATGTCCTATGTCGTGTCCGCCCGACACAAGCGCGAGCTTCACGCCGAGCGCGATATCCCGCATTTGCTTTTCATCAGGAGGAGGACCGCAGAGCACGCCTTCCGGCAGAAGGATCTGGGGAAGGTAGTCTGTGGTCTTCTCTATCGTTATCCCCTCTCTACCCAGTTCGTCGGAAATGGCGCCCAGGACGCTGTCCGCCCTTCTGTCTTTGACTTTCATGGCAAGCTTCATGAGACGCCAGTCGAGCCTCAGGTCGGCGATCGTCATCTTCGGGGCCACGTTGCCGAGCATCACGGCCTTCGTCACTCCCTCGCGGTGGAAGATCTTGATAAGCTTCCCGAGCTGGGTGACGGAGACTTCCTCGTAATGGTCGGAAAGCGTCTTCACTTCCTCCAGGACGCCGCAGTTCTTTATGCCGACGGTCACGATCCTATTAAGGCCGTTCCTTTCCCTGGCGCGCATGAATTCCAACGGCAGAACGCCGCCGCCGGATATCAGACCCATTTGATTAAGAGAAGCCATTTTTTACTTGACGTAAACTTTTTTCATGACGACCGGCTCGATAGGACGGTCCTGAAGGTTGACCTTGACCTTGCTGATCTTCTCGACCACGTCGTAGCCTTTCGTTACGCGGCCGAAAGCGGTGTACTTGTTGTCAAGGTGAGGAGTGGCGGCCACGCAGATGAAGAACTGGCTTCCCGCGCTGTCAGGATCGCTCGACCTGGCCATGGAGACGATGCCGGGGACATGCTTGGTGTCATTGAATTCGGCTTTGATCTTGTACCCGGGGCCGCCCGTGCCGTTGCCCAGGGGGCAGCCGCCCTGGATCATGAAGCCCTCTATCACTCTGTGGAAGATGAGGCCGTCGTAGAAGCCTTTCTTCGCAAGATCGATGAAATTCTCGCAGGTCTTGGGAGCCTTGTCCTTCAGGAATTCGAACTCCACCACGTCGCCGTTCTCAAACTCGATGACGGCGGTCGTTATGTTGTCGTTGCTCACTTGTTCCTCTCCTTGTTTTCCGCTTTGGCAGGCGCAGAGCGCCAGGCACAAAACGAACGTTGATAAGAATAAAACGTTTTTCATTTATTTATCCTTCCTTTAGTTTTCAAAAGTTTTTCAGCGTAATCGCGCGCTTCCCGTTCGTTGCCGCCCAGCATACGGGACAGCTCTTCCCTGCGTCTTTCGCCGGAAACAGGCGTTATCGCAACGGTCGTGTCGTTTGCGGCTACTTTCTTCTCTACCAGGTAATGCGTGTCGGCGGCGGCCGCTATGACCGGCATGTGCGTTATCACGAACACCTGGTGGTCGCTGCCCAGAAGGCCTAGCCTTTCCGCTATCGCCCCGGCTACCGTCGCGCTTATCCCGGCGTCGATCTCGTCGAAGAAGAGGATCTGCACCGCGTTGCCTCCCAAGGAAAGGCATTTCAGTGCGAGCGTCAGGCGCGACAGTTCGCCGCCTGAGGCTATTTTTCCAAGCGGCAGCATCGGCTGACCGACGTTCGCTATCGTAAACTCCACGTTCTCCGCGCCGCAGGAAGATATCTCGGGAAGATGTTCCAGTTCCACTCCGAATCTCATGCCGCCCATGCCTAAAGGCGCGATCTCGCTTTCCACCGCTTTGGCGAATTTAGGGGCGAAGGACGTACGCTTTTTCGTCAATTTTTCGGCGGCATGCTTGAGCTCGGCTAATTTTTCCGCGGCCTCCTTTTCCAGCTCGCTTATCCTCTCATCGAAGGATCCGCTCTCCCTCAGCTTCTCCTCAAGGCTTTTCGTCTCCTCGAGGATAGCTTCTATCGTCGGGCCGTATTTCTTTTTCAGGCGGTCAATCAAGGCAAGTCGCTCCTGGACTCTTACCAGCTCCTCGGGATCGACTTTCAGCTTGTCCTGCGCTCTCTCTACTTCTCCCAGAAGATCGTCCAAAGAAGCGAGGGCGCTCTCCATGTTCTCTTCCCAGCCGCCAGCCGGAGAATAAAGGCTCTTCAGCTGCTTTATGAGTCTGTTTATCTTCCTCAA
>JAFYHD010000132.1 GCA_017539325.1 bacterium
GAAGGAGCGATATAAATGCCTATAACATTATTAAAGAAAGGAGAGAAAGGACGCGTTAGCGCGATCCACGGAAACGATGACGTCCGCCACCGCCTGCAGGAGCTTGGCCTGGTGGAAGGCGTGGAAGTGGAAGTCATTTTGAGCCAGGCCGGGAAGATCATCCTTGGGTTCTACGGAACGCGCCTGGCCCTGGACGCCACTTTGGCTTCAAGAATACTTGTAGAAGCGTTGTAAACAATATAAAGGAAATATATGAAGACCTTAAACGATGTTCCCGTAGGGAAAACAGTCAAAGTAGTGAAACTTTTAGGCGAAGGCCCGCTTAAGCGTCGCATCATGGACATGGGCATCCTTAAAGGGACGGAAATAACCGTCGTCAAGATCGCCCCCATCGGCGATCCCATCGAAGTGAACCTGCGCGGCTACGATCTCTCCATTAGAAAGAGCGAGGCGGCCAATATCGAAGTGGAAGGGGAATAAAATTATGAGTATCAAGATCGCTTTGGCCGGAAACCCGAACTCGGGAAAAACCACGCTTTTCAATGATCTGACCGGCTCCCATCAGTACGTCGGCAACTGGCCCGGCGTCACCGTCGAGAAAAAGGAAGGCTTTTATGAAGGCGACAAGGAATTCGTGATCCAGGACCTGCCCGGCATTTATTCGCTTTCGCCTTATTCTTTGGAAGAAAGGATCTCCAGGCAGTACCTTGTGAAGGACAGCCCGGACGGCATACTGAATATCGTCGACGGCACCAATATAGAAAGGAACCTTTATCTGACGACGCAGCTGGCGGAACTGGGCGTGCCCATGGTGGTAGCCGTCAACATGATGGATCTCGTCAACAAGAGGGGCGACAAGTTCGATCTGGAGAAGCTCGGAAAGCGCTTAGGCTGCAAAGTAATCGGCATCAGCGCGCAGAAAGGCGTCGGCTGCAAGGAATGCGCCGAGGCGATCTTCCAGTACGCCAAGGAAGCCAAACCCAAGGAAGCGCCGCACGTCTTCAGCGGTTCGGTGGAGCATGCCATCGCGCACATCGAGGAATCCATCCAGGGCGATGTGCCTGAAAAGGCCATCCGCTGGTACGCCATCAAGATCTTCGAAAGGGACAAAGAGATCATAGAAAAGCTGAATCTTGCTCCGGAGATCTTGGAGCATGTGGAAGAGCATATCATCGACTGCGAAAAGGAACTGGACGACGACGCGGAATCCATCATCACCGCCCAGCGCTACGAGTTCATTCAGAAACTGATCAGCGAGTGCGTGAAGTTCAACGAGAAAGCGCGCCAGAAAGAAAGCCTGAGCGACCGCATCGACAGAATAGTAACGAACAGGATCTTGGCCATTCCGGTCTTTGTCCTGGCGCTCATGGCCATGTACTGGCTGGCGGTCTCCGACAACGGTCCCGGCACGAAACTGACCGACTGGGCCAACGACGAGTTTTTGGGCGACGGCTGGTTTCTGCCTTTCACGCAGCATGCCTATGTAACTAAGGAAGTCGGCGCCGAAACGCCCTGGTACGAAGGAAAGACCTATGATGAAGCCAGCTCTGAATACGAACCGCACGGCGCGAACGTTGAGAAGTGGCAGGCCGCCTATACCGAGGCCTACGATGAAAAGAACGGCGAAGGAGCCTTCGAGAAAGACCTGGCCGCCAGCGGTTCGGAAGAGGAATTCGAGGTGCTGGACGAAAGCCTGGCCTCCGGTGTCAAGACGGAAGTCTGGCTGGAGGACGAGGAGACCGGCGAAATTAGGACTGGCAACGTCAGCGAAACTGACGGCCTGATCTCGGCAGAGGACGACGAGGAAGCGGAAAGCGAATTGAAGTGGACCTGCGATTATCCTATGTACAAGCGCTCTTCCGAAGTCGAGGAGCCAGATCCCAGCAGCGGCTTCGGCGTCTGGATCCCCGGCGTGGGCGCGCTCTGCGAGAAATTCTGCGACGCTGTGAAACTTGAAGACGGCAGCCTCGCGAGAGCCCTCATTATGGACGGCATCGTGGGCGGCGTCTGCACGGTCTTGGGCTTCGTGCCTGTCATCGCGATCGTTTTCCTGTTCCTGGCGTTTTTGGAAGACTGTGGTTACATGGCCAGAGTCGCCTTCATCATGGACCGCCTCTTCAGGAGCTTCGGCCTTTCCGGCAAATCTTTCATCCCGATGCTGGTGGGCAAGGGCTGCGGCGTTCCCGCGGTCATGGCGGCCCGAACAATCGAGAACGTGCGCGACCAGCGCATGACGGTGATCCTGGCGACCTTCATTCCCTGCGGCGCCAAGACCGTCATCATCGCCATGTTCTCGGCTGTCTTCTTCAGAGAATACTGGTGGGTGGCGGCCTCCATGGACCTTCTGGGCGTGGCCATCATCGTACTTGGAGGCATCGCGCTTAAGAAGACGAAACTCTTCGGCGGCGAGGCGGCGCCTTTCGTAATGGAACTGCCGGCTTACCACCTGCCGACGCTAAAAGGCATACTGATCCATACCTGGAACAGAGTCAGGGCATACGTGATCAAGGCCGGCGTGGTCATCTTCCCGTGCTGCGTGGTGCTTACTCTCATGATGACCTTCAGCTGGAACTTCAGCGTGGTGGGAGACGCCATAGACCAGTCCATACTGGCCTCGGTCGGCCGCTTCTTCTCCTGGTTCACTTATCCTCTGGGATTTGGCAACTGGCAGGGGACGGCCGCCAGCATATCCGCTGAGATCGCCAAAGAGCAGGCTACGGCCACCTTGGGCATGATCGCCAGCGGCGACGGCTCGGCAGCCGCCAACATCCTCGCCATGTTCAAGGAATTCGCCGGACAGGAATACAAGTTCGTCGCTCTGGCCTTCATGGTCTTCAACCTCTTCATCCCGCCCTGTGTGGTGGCCATCGTCGCGACGTTCAGGGAAATGGGAAGCAAGGCCTGGGGCTGGTTCGCCTTCAGTTTCCAGATGTTCGTCGGCTATCTCCTTGCTTTGAACGCCTTCCAGGTCGGCCGCTGCATTGCCTTCGGCACCTTCGGGACCTGGACCGCGATTACGATAATCCTGGACGTCATAGTCTTTCTGGCTATCGTGCGCCCAGCGCCAAAGGTGAAATAAATGATAGCGTCCATAATAGTCATAAGCGTCATTCTGATCCTGGCGGTCTTGGCCGCCAAAAAAGGCTTCGGAAAGCACGGCCCGAAATGCGAGATCTGCTCCTGCTCCGGCTGCTCGAAATGCAAGGAGCTCAGGGAAGAGCTTGAGAAACAGGAAAAAGAAACAGAAAAAGATCAAAAACAAGAATCATAGTTACTCCAATCCATAGTTAAAAGTAGGTAAGATCAGGCAAGGCGGCTTCCGCCTTGCCTTCTTGATTTCAAAACGCCTTTATGCTATTCTCTCCTCACCATATAAACTATTATCTGCATGGGGGCGCACCGGTTTCGACTGGGATCACAAGCCTTCTGTGGCATGTCGCGGAGGTCCGTTGGCCGCGTTATCAATCGGGCACAAACTTAACTGCGAACAACGAATTCGCTCTTGCTGCCTAATTAAAGGCAACGACGCTTCCCATCCCCTCCGCCTGTGGGGGATCTGAAGCGAGGTTAACAGGCTGGCCTTTTCCATGCCCGTCGGGGAAAGGCGAGATCATAGGCGGGATTTTCCCTATCAACGCCCGTCGGTTGGCTAGGCAAGGGATAAAACTAATCATCCGACTACACATGTAGAAGCAGCTGGTAAGGATCGTCAGGACGCGGGTTCGAATCCCGCCGCCTCCACCATAGTTTGGCGCATAAGACATTTATTTTGGATTATGGTAGAATATTAAATAATTGAGGAATTAATTATTTAATAATCTTTCTTTTTTGCTTATGCGTATCGCTATCGGTTCCGATCATGCCGGTTTCGAACTGAAAGGGAAGCTTGTCGCTTTCCTCAAGGAACAGGGACTGGAAGTAGTGGACTGCGGCTGCAACGGGCCGGAGTCGGTGCATTATCCAGTTTACGGGAAAGTCGTGGCTGAAAAAGTTCAGAAAGGCGAAGTTGATTTCGGTCTCCTGATCTGTTTCACGGGCATAGGAATGTCCATGGTCGCCAACCGCTACGAGGGTGTCAGGGCCGCTTTGTGCCGCTCCTGCGACGAAGCCTTCATGACCCGCCAGCACAACGACGCCAACATTCTTGTTTTAGGCGCGAAATACACTTTTCAGCCGGACGCTTTCAGCATCGCCATGATGTTTTTGAAGACGCCGTTTTCCGGCGGGGAAAGGCACGCTCTTAGAATCAAAATGATCGAGAAGTAATGAACAACGTTTACGAACAGGTAATGGCATGGACTTTCATAGCGGTGAGGGTGCTTATCTTCGGCGCCATAGTTTGGTATGCCATTTTCGAGTATCGCAGATGGAGCAGAAAGAATACGTTTGAAGAAGACGAAAAGGATGAGCAATGAGCAGCATCAAGGATATAATCCAAACGGAAGAAGAAGCGGCCGCGATCCTTTCTAACGCCCAGAGCCAGGCCGAGCAGATCAAAAAGGAAGGCAAGGAAAAAGCCGCCGCCATTTTGGCCGAGGCCGAATCGATTCGCGAAGCCGAACTGGAAAAAGAGAAGGCCAGGATCATAAAAGAAGAGGTCATATCGGCCGAAAATGACAAGGCGGAATTGGAAAAGCTTCTTTGTGAACGCGAGAAGAAATTCTCGGAAAAGAAGAACGCGATCGCCAGAGCCGTTCTGGAGGGTCTTCTGGAGAGCTGAGAAATGGGTATTTTCGGGCTCTGCGAATTCGCGGCTCTCAACAGCCGCATCCACTATGTCAAATCGCGCATGCTGAAAGGCGGCGATTGGCAGACGTTGCTTAGCGGTTCGGACCTTAAGGCCGCCGTCGGCGACTTGGGCTCCTTGCCTATGGGAGAAGGGCTTGTCACAGAACGCGGCGACGGCAGTTTGTCTCTCAGGATGGTGGAGCACAGCCTTCAGCAGAATTTCGTGACCGAGACGCTGTCGCACATGCGCTTTCTGTCCGGCGCCTCGGCGGAAGCCTTAAGGGAGCTCGTCAGAGTTTACGACCTCATGAACCTGAAGAAAGTCCTGAGGATCAAGCTTGGCTACGAAGGCAAGGACAGAATGAGCGAGCTTTTCGTGGACCTTTACGACCTGGGAAGACACTCGCTTCTCAAAATGGATAAATGGCGGGAGCTGACAGAGGGCGGCAAAATTGGGAACGCTTTCGTTGGCACCTGCTACGAGGAAGACTTCAAGCTCGACATCGAGTCGGCGGGGGAATCAGCCGGGTTGCTGCGCTTGGAGACCATTATCGAGAGAAGCTATTTCAAGAATCTTTACGCTTGTTTGAAGAAGTCGGGCGGAGTCGAGCTTCTCAGAATGCATCTGGACGAACTTTGCTTAGAGCAGATGGTGCGCTTAAGGTACCACTTCGAAATGGAGATCCCTGCCATCCAGCCGCTCACTATGTTAGACCTTTCCGCCTCCTTCAACGAAAAGCTTTTCAATAAGCTTATGGAAGCGGAGGACGAGAGAAGCTTCTTCGAGCTGCTGAGCGCTGAACCGGCCTTCAAAGGCTTTGACTGCTCCAGCCTCGGCGCCTGCTTAAGATCCATGCGCCTCGCGAGAATGAAAGAGTGCAAGGCGATCCTTAATTCCGGCGCACCCTTGTCGCTTAGGCCTTTGACGGCGCTCTTCATGCTGAAGCAGCAGGAGATCAGGGACGTCGTCTCGGCCTTGCAGATCAAGCGTTTCCAGAGAGAGGGCAAGAAGGGCTGGCTCGTCATGCCGGAAGTCAACAAATCTGTCGTCAGGGAGGCTTCCTTATGATGTTCCGCCCTGAGAAAATGAGTTTGCTGCAGTGCGTCGTCCTTGACAGCGACGTCATGAAAGCCTGCAATTTTTTGGTGCGCAGGAAAGTCATGCATCTCATCGACCGCAGCCTCCTCCACCCGATCGGCAAAGAGACGCTTTCCGCCGAGCTTCTGGGCGCGCAGACTTCCCTTGAGAAGGCGGAATCTTCCCTCAAGAAGGTCGCCGACTGGCTGGGCCAGGACGCCGAGCGCGCTATGAGGCCCTTCGAGGGCGAGCTCTCGCCCGTGGAAGCCTCGAAAGAGATCTCGGAAGGTCTGGCCGCGCTTTTATCCGACATCACAGATCTGGAAGCGAGGAAGGAAGATTTCCTGGATCGGGAGACCGATCTGAAGAGGATCTCCGACGCTCTTCAGAGCCTTGAAATGGCGGGCGTTTCCGCTTCCGAATTGAGGAGCCTGAAATATTTCGAGTGTATGACGGGCACGATGCCCTTGAGGTTCGTCCCCGAACTCAAGAAAGCTTTGAAGAACACGCTTTCTGTTTCCGAGATCAGGAAACTCGGTTCGAGAGACGCCAGCGTCATAGTGCTTATGATCAAAGAGGACGCGGAAGTCGTCCGCAGCACCCTAAAGAGCGTTTTCTTCAACGAAGTCGAGATCCCGGAGAAGTATTCCGTCGAGACCGTAGAAGCTATGGACGAGATCGAGCTGGAGCTCTGGATGATCAGGGAAGAGGAAGCGCTTCTGAAGAAAGAGGAGCTCGCTCTGCGCTCCAAGGCCAGGAAGCTTTATGCGCGCTGGAAAGTGATGCTCGGCGCGCATCTGAGAGTTTTGGAAGCCATGAAGCTCTTCGGCAAGACCGCCAGCACGACTTACATCAGCGGCTGGGTCCCGAAAAAGGTCGCCCAAAAGATCGCCGAGGAACTATCTGTAGTTCTGGAAGGCCGGCTCATCTTTGATATCTCCTGCCCGGAAGACGCGGAAGGCGAGGCGAGCAGCGTCGTCAGAAGCGGCGCGGCCACCGTCCCGACGAAGTTCGACCATCCCTCTTTCCTGAGGCCTTTCGAACCGCTGGTCACGACCTACGGATACCCGGAGTACAACGGCATCGACCCGACGCTTTTCGTCGCCATCACTTTTTTGGTCTTGTTCGGCATGATGTTCGGCGACGTCGGTCAGGGATTGATCTTCGTGCTCTTAGGCGCCTTCTTCGCCTTCAATAAGAAATTAGCTCCGCTTGCCGACACCGGCAAGCTCTTCATGTGCGTGGGCGTTTCGGCCATGTTCTTCGGCTTCATGTACGGTTCGGTCTTCGGCAACGAGGAACTGATCCCGGCTTTGTGGCTGCATCCCGCCGAGGATAGCATCAAGCTTATCGCCAGCGCGATCTTCGTCGGCACGCTCGTTCTGACGCTGGGCATCTTCCTCAACGTCTGGCAGGCCATCATGCGCAAGAATTGGCGCGAGGCCATTTTCGGGCAATGGGGGCTTTTGAGCAGCGTTTTCTACTGGACCGCCATTGCGCTCTTTTATTACATGGTCGTGAGGAAGGGGACGCTCTCCATAGGCTTGGCCGTGGGAATGCTCATTGTCCCCGTGGCGGCCGTTCTGCTGGGCGACATAGTCTGGGGACTTGTGCTTAAGAGAAAGGCCATTAAAGAGGCTTTGTTGGCCGCCAAGGAAGAGGAGACGGAGGACGAAGGTCTGGCCGAGCAGCTCTTCAAGCCGGTCGAAATTATTCTGAGCCTCATGACCAACACCATCTCGTTCATGCGTGTGGGCGCCTTCGGCATGAACCACGCCGTCATGATGAGCGTAGTTTACATTCTTGCCGACGTAGGGGGCGGCTGGAGCGGCCCTGCCGCCAACGCTTCAAGCAAAGTCTCCTACATCGTCTCTATCATCGTGGGAAATATTTTTGTCATGCTCTTGGAGGGGCTGATCGTTTTCATACAGTGCCTGCGTTTGGAATACTACGAGTTCTTCTCGAAATTCTTCGGAGGCTCAGGCGTGAAGTACGATCCTTTGAGAGTGGACGACGTATAGCATTTAATCTAAATTTAAATAAGGAGTAACCAATGAAAAGTAAAGATCTGAGATCCCGCTTTGCCAGGAGTTTCGCGCTTGTCGCCGCGGTCGTGGCCGTTCTTTTGGCCCCTATGGCTATCCCCATGAACGTCCAGGCTGACGAAACCGAAGCCATCACCGCTTCCGCGCCCCAGCAGGAAAGCAACACCATGAGATTCTGGGCCGCTGCGGCCGCCGTCAGCTTAGGCTCCATCGCCGGCGGCACGGCTGTCGCCATCGTCGGCTCCGCCGCCTTGGGCGCCGTCTCTGAACGCCCCGAACTGATGGGCCGTTCCCTCATCTTCCTCGGCTTGGCTGAAGGTATCTGCCTTTACGGAACGATCATCGCCTTCATGATCCTTTTCAAATAAAAACACGTGAAAATCAAGATAGTCGGTGACATAATAACTGTGCGCGGCTTCGGTTTCGCCGGGATAGACGGCGTGGTCGTGAAAACGGCCCAGGAAGCCAGGACGGCTATTCTCAAAATGCTTCAGGACGAGGACATCGGCCTCATCCTGGTCGCCCAGAGCATAGCCAATTCCCTGGGCAACGAGTTTGACGAATACCGGTTCCGCAAGCACCTGCCGCTGGTTCTGAGCGTGGAGGATTCCACGGGAGAAAAAGCGGTCGAGGACATCATGGCCGTCGTGCAGCGGTCACTGGGCTTGAAACTCTAAAAAAATTATGGAAAAGATTTTTTCAGAGATACTGGACAACGCCAGAACCGAGGCGGAGAACGCCATAAGGGTGGCCAAGAAGATTGCTGCCCGCGAGGTGGAGTACGCCGAGAGGGAGGCTCGCGAAAGGAGCGAACGCTACAAGAGCGAGAACACCGCGGAGCTTCTGGCCCTCAGAGAAAGGCAGTCCGTCGTGAGAGTGAGGGAGAACAAAAAGCGCGAGCTTTCCCAGCGCCAGGCTTTCGTCGAGGAGATATTGAAGTCCGTGCTTGAGATCTTCAAAAAAGAAGGGCGCTCCGGCGCACTCGGCGAGAAATACCAGAGCTGGCTGAAGACTTGCTTTGAAAAGGCGACTAGCTGCTTCGATGAAGAGTTCTGCGTATCCTGCGCGAAAGAGGACGAAGCGGCGATAAAATCCCTCGCCAAGGGCGCTAAATTAAAGGAAGTCGTAACCGGCGATTACGCCGGCGGCTTCAAGGTGAGCGACCCGAAGGGCAGGATCTCCGTGGACTGCACCCTGGAAGCGGCTGTCAAGAACAACGAAGAAAAGTGGCGTGACCTTATCATGCGCCGACTTGGGGAATAACAATGGAAGAGACTCAGACAAGATTGGGAACGGTCTATCGCGTGAACGGCCCGGCCGTCACCGCCGCCGACACCGCCGAGCTCAGCATGGGCGAGCAGGTGCTTGTTGGCGAGCTGAATCTCCCTGGCGAGATCATCCGCCAGGAAGGCGACATGAGCACCATCCAGATGTACGAGGACACGACCGACATCAAGCCCGGCGACGTCGTCAGGGGCTTGGGCAGCGCGCTTTCCGTGGAACTGGGCCCGGGGCTTCTGGGCAGTTTCTACGACGGCATCCAGCGTCCTCTGGACCGCATCTATGAGAAGACCGGGACCTTCATCAGCCGCGGCGTTTCCGTACCGAAACTCAACGAGGAAAAGAAATGGCATTTCGTGCCGAAGGTCAAAGTCGGCGACGAGCTCAACGGCTGCGACATAATAGGCGAAGTGCCTGAAAGCCGCCTGATCGTCCACAAGATAATGGTTCCCCCGGACAAGCGGGGGAAATTGGTCAGCCTGGCTCCGGAAGGGGAGTACACGATAAAAGACGAGATCGGACGTTTGGAAGATGGGACGGTGCTGCGTTTGGCGCAGAAATGGCCCGTCAGGCACCCGAGGCCAAGTAAGGGCAGGCTCGAACCGAACGTGCCGCTCTTCACCGGACAGAGAGTCATCGACTTCTTCTTCACGATCGCCAGAGGCGGCGCGGCCGCCATACCGGGCGGTTTCGGCACAGGCAAAACCGTGACGCAGCACCAGCTCGCCAAATGGTGTGACGCCAACGTTATCGTTTACATCGGCTGCGGCGAGCGCGGCAACGAGATGACGCAGGTCCTGCAGGAGTTCCCGGAACTCAAAGACCCGAAGAGCGGATACCCCCTTATCGAACGCACAGTGCTTATAGCCAACACTTCCAACATGCCCGTGACAGCCCGCGAAGCCAGCATATACACCGGCATCACCATCGCGGAATACTACCGCGACATGGGCTACCATGTGGCCATCATGGCGGACTCCACCTCCCGTTGGGCGGAAGCTCTGCGCGAGATCAGCGGACGCCTTGAGGAAATGCCCGCGGAAGAAGGCTTCCCTGCCTACCTCGGCAGCCGTCTGGCGGAGTTCTACGAGAGAGCCGGCAGAGTCACTCAGGGCGAAGGCGACAACATAAGGGAAGGCTCCATTTCCGTTATCGGCGCCGTCTCTCCCCAGGGCGGCGACTTCTCAGAACCGGTGACGCAGAACACCAGGCGCTACATCAGGGCCTTCTGGGCGCTCGACAAGGCGCTGGCTAGTGCCCGCCACTTCCCCTCCATCAACTGGAACGACTCCTACAGCGAATACGTCGCTGAGGTGCTCGAGTGGTGGAAGAAAGAAGTGCCGGAACTCGATTATTCCTCAATGCGCGAACAGGCCATGCGCATATTGCAGGAGGAGAACAAACTTCAGCAGGTCGTGAAGCTCGTCGGACCGGACGCGCTGCCCGACCGCCAGCGCGTGCTTCTGGAGACCGCGGACATCATCAAGCAGGCTTTCCTGCAGCAGAACGCCTTCCACAGCAACGACGTTTACTGCTCGCCCAGGAAGCAGCTGAGGATGATGGACGTTATCCTCGACTTCTACAACGAGGCTCTGAAGGCGGTCGGCGCCGGCGTTCCCTTCACGAAGATCGCCGCTTCCGACATCATAACGAAAATGATCCGCATGAAGACCGACTTCGGCAACGAAGAAGCGGAGAAACTGTTGGATCTGAAACAGGAGATAAAGAGGGAACTGAAGCTTCTAACGGAACTCTGATAAAAAAAGAGCCGCAGACTTTGCGGCTCCGGCCTTTTATCCGCCTACCCGAACAAACCTAAGAATAAAAGACCAAAAACATTTTATGAAAGTTCCCAAAGCGCAAACGTCGGCGGAAGCGTAAACCGACTGCCCCCAAAATGAGGACATAAATTATGACCAAAAAACCCAAACAAGTCGATCTTGAGCAGTACGGCATCTACGAGTGGAAGGGCCGAAAGTACGAAAGCACTTCGTACGTTTTCGCGCTCGTCTACAACATCACGATGAAGGAAGTGAACCAATATCTGGCCGGCTACGGCTTGAACGCCACCAAGTACAACGTGCTCTTCGCCCTGAAAAACCAAAACCACGGCAAGGGCCTTTCGCAGGTCAAATTAGCCAGCCACCTGATCGTGACCCCCGGCAACATCACGAAGATGCTGGACAGCCTTGAAAAGGCCGGCTATGTCGTCCGCGGCGTGAACCCGACGAGCCGCCGTGAGAACATCATCAAGATCACTCCGAAGGGACTGGAATTCATCGAGGAAGTCTGGCCGGGCTACGACAAGCTTCTGGCTGAGATCTTCCAGACGCTGCCCGAAGAGCATCACGCGCCATTGGACGCCGCTCTGAAGCAGTGGTTAACCAACCTCAAGAACCGCAAGTCATGAGAGAATCCGCGGAAATGTACCTGGAGACGATCCTCGTCCTGCAGAAGAGCAAGGACGACGGCGTCCACGCGGTGGACGTCTCCAGAGCCATGGGCTTTTCCAAGCCGAGCGTCAGCATCGCCCTGAAGAGATTGAAAAACCAGGGCTACATCGATATCGACGGCTTTGACCATATCATTCTTCTTCCTGAAGGCGAAAAGGTCGCCAGGGAGATATATGAACGCCATGAAGTCTTAAGCGCGGTCTTCATGGAACTCGGCGTCCCCGAGGAAATTGCGATAAAGGATGCCTGCAAGGTGGAGCACGTGATCAGCAAGGAGACCTTCGAGGCCTTCAAGCGCCGCAGCGCGAAGATCAAGAAGCGCTGCCTCGGGTGCGAGCATTACAAATAAATCGTATAATAGAATAAAAAGGAGGATCGCAATATGACCAAATATTACAGCCTTTTTTTATTCTTGCTGTTTTTGACCGCCGCTGTAAGGGCGGCCGGCCCGAAAGATTGGGAGAAAGCCTTTTCAAAAGAAGGTGTGTATAAAGAAGGTTCGGGCGATGTGGTCGTTTATTATTTCGCCATAAGCCTGGCTCCCGGCCCCGCCCGCGTACTCCCCACGCCCGCGAAGGAAGAGAAAGATCCCGAGCCCGTAAAGGAAGAGAAGGTCGAGGAGACGAAAGTTGAGGAAAAGAAAGTCGAGGAAGAGAAAACTCCTTTTGATACCGAGGCCGAATGGGAAAGGGATGACAAGCTAAAAAGAGCCAAGGAAAACATTCAGCATTACAGCGAAGAGATCGCGTATGTCAAAGAACAGTTGAAAAGCTTGGACCGCGATGCCGATTATGAGGAAGTCAGGAACCTGGAAATTGAACTGAAAGCCAACCAGACCATGCTGGAGATAGCGCAGGAAGTCTTAGCCGAGCTGGAAGGCCAGTCAGCGGAAAAGGAGGCCCCTAAAGCGGAAGAGGAAAAACCGGCCGAACCCGAGAAGCCTGCGGAGCCGGAAAAACCCGCCGAGCCGGAGAAACCGGCCGAGCCTGAAAAGCCGGCCGTTGAGGAAGTTGACAAGAAACCTCCCAAAACACCGGAAACGCACGAAGTCCCCACCAAGGAATTCTACAACGTCGTTAAAATCGCGAGAGCCGGCGACGCGGCTTACCGCAATATCAACAGTTGGCTGCAATTAGATCTGAAGTGGCAATATGTGAACACCAAAATATATTTGGTCACGTCCCCGAAGATGTGGAACGCCCTGAAGACCACGAGCAAAACTTTCTCGCCCGTGCACAACGTCTGCTGGGACAGTAAGAGCCAGTCGGTGCTGCTTTTCGCGTCACCGAAGATAAAGGAAAACCTGGCCGCGAGCGCGGCCTTTGCCGTGGCTTCCATAGCCTTCGACCAGGCCATGCCTATAATGAAACAGAATAGTTCCGAAGTCCCCGACATTTTCTCCTATGGATTAAGGGCAAAAGCGGCCGATCTGGACGCGGTCGTTGATCTCAACAAGGTAACGAAGATGGAGTTTTTGAAGGAAAAAGAGCTTCTTCTGCCCGCTGAACTTTTGAATCCGACAAGGATGGGCGATCCCAAACGCTGCTATTATTTCATGAGGCAGAGCAGGGCCATTGTGGACTTTTTCGGGACCAACAGGGTAAAGGAATTCCTTAAGATCGCGAAGGGAGGCAATTCCGGCTTCCGCAACAGCTACCAGCATATGCTCAATCCTGCCGAATGGGCCTGGGATTATGATGATTTCTGCAACAATATGTCAAAGCGCTTGTTCTTCCCCTTGACGGAAGAAGCCCACAAGGATCCTGTGACAATGGCGGAGTGGCAGGCCTCTTTAAAGCAGGAGGACAAAGAGTTGGAAAGAAGAGCCAAAGATAGGAAATATAGAGAAGATCTTAGAAAATACCGGTAAAAAATCATCTGCGAGGAACAGATATGAAAAACCATTATATATTATTTGTTTTATGCTTTCTCCTAGGCCTAACTTCTTTGGCCGCCGGACCTCAGGAATGGAAGAAAGCTTTCAAGGACGCCAAAATAGAAGAATCCAGCGAAGTGGACATCCTGTATTTTGAGCAGTGCCAGGTCCCGGGCAAGGCCAAAGCGAAAGTTGAGGAAACGAATTTTAAGGAACTGAAAGCTGACGACCCGAAAGCCGAGGAAGTGAAAGATCCTTTCGATTCCGAGGCCGAATGGGGAAGCGACGACAAGCTGACAAACGCCAGGGAAAACATTCAGCATTACAATGAAGAGATCGCGAATATAAACGAGCAGCTGAAAAAATTGGATCCGGACGCCGATTTTGAGGAAGTTAAGAACCTGAAATTTGAACTGAAAGCCAACCAGGCCATGCTGGAGATCGCCCAGGAGGTCTTAGCCGAAATGGAAGGCAAATCGGCGGAAAAGGAAGTCTCCAAAAAGCCCGAGGAGAAGAAAGAGGTAAAAAAAGAGGAGAAGAAGGAGGAGAAAACCGCCGCCGAGAAACCCAAGAAGGGTCCTGAGGTCCATTTCGAGTCGACCTCCAAATATTACGACATTCCTTCGCTTGCAAGCGCTGCCAGCGACTGTTTCAGCCACGCCAGGGGCATCCTGGACGTCAATAGCGACGACGGGAAGATCCATTACAAAGTTTATTTCATTACGGATCCGAAGATGTGGAAAGCCCTCAAGAGGGAAGGAAAGCATTTTTCCCCCGCCAGGAACGCTGACTGGGATATGAAGAGCCGTTCCGTTCTGCTTTTCGCTTCGCCGGCCATCACAAATTCCCTGGCGGCCAGCCTGAAATTTGCGATGGCTTCGCTGGCTTTCGAGCGGAAGATGCTGGAAGTCAATCCTAAGGAAGAAGCCAGCGACCTGGTGGCCAGGGGCTTTGCCTTCCACGTCTCGGGACTTAATTCCGTCGTCGACATCAACAAGGTGTTTTATCTTCCGGCCCTGAAGGAAAAGGACCTGCTCGCTCCCAGCGAACTCATCAATCCGACCAGAATGAACGATCCGAAGCGCTTGCTCTGCTTCTCAAGGCAGTGCGCCGCCGTGGTCGATTTTTTCATGAAACACAGCAATTTCCTGAACAAATACATCCCCAGCTTGCAAGGCGGGAATTCCGGCTTCCGCAACAGCTTCCAGCACCTGGGCCTGGGCGAGGACTGGGCTGAGAACTATGACGACTTCTGCAACAACATGACGACAAGGCTCTTCTTCCCGCTGACCGAAGCGGCCAACGACGCCGAGGCTTATTCCGAATGGAAACAGTCCCTGGAAAACGACGCTATCGCCCAAAAAGACAAGGAAGCCATGCTCCAGAGGAGAAAGGAGACGCGGGAACGCAGACACAACGAATATAAAAGCACTCACACCAGTAGTGGGAAACGCATCATTTATAGACACTAGGATGTTATGAAAGCGTTCTTAGGCTCCTCTTTATTAGTGTTAGCACTTTTTTGCGCGGCTGAACTTTCCGCCGGGTTCGGCGAAGGCTACGGCGCTTATTGCAAAGCTCCCGCAAGCTTTAAAGAAGGCTTGTTCGAAATTTATTATCCGCCGAAACACGTCGCTCCCGGGCCGGATCCCTCCGTTACCCAGGTGGTCGCCCAGGTCGCCAAACAGCTCTCTCCCGAAGAATACGCCCACGCCAAGGAAGAATTGGCGCGCCGCAGCAAGGAGCTTGCGGAAGCCGAGAAGAGAGTCAATAAGCTCAAGGAAGAGTTCGACGAGGAAGCGCTGGAATACGCGGAGATGAGATACAAGCAGGCCAAGAGCAAGCACGACGAGGTCAATTCGAAGATAAAATCGCACGACCTTTGGGTGGAGGAGCAGAAAAACAAAGCCAAAAAGAAAGCGGAGAAACCGAAGGTAAAGGAGACGCACCAGGCCGAAACGGAGAAATATTTCCGCTTGAGAAACGTCATGAGGAACGCGACCACGGCGGTCACGATGATGCATTTCCTGGGCGACAACGCTGTAACGAACCATTTCCCCTGGCCGGACGCTTCCATAAAAGTTTACGTAGTCAACGACAAGGCGGTCTACAAGAAACTGAAAACGAAGCGCCCCTTCATATGCCCGGTCGAAAACATCTGCATGGACAAATCGGGAAAGGAAATGCTCGTTTACGTCGATGAAAAACTCACCAACAATTTCCAGGCGGCCTTCAACTATATGGTCTGTGGAAAGGCCTTCGACGAGTTTATGGAGCTGGTTACCGTAAAAGACGGCGCCGGGGACGTTGTGAGGGTCGGATATTGCGCGAACGCGGCCAATCTGAATGTTGTGACAACAGTTGACGGCGATTATGACCTGCCAGTCCTTGAAGAGAAAAAGCTTTTCTTAGCTTCCCAAATGATAGACCCGAGCGCCATTGACAGCCGGGAGAGATGCCTGTACTATCTCCGCCAGGCCAAAGCTTTCACCAAACCGCTGATAGACCTGGGAGATTCGGAATTCACCACGTTTCTTAAGAACGCCAAGGGCGGCAATTCCAGGATGCGTCGTAATTTCGAGCCAATACGGCTCCCCAAAGAATGGGGCGACGGCTTCGACACCTTCTGCATGAGGCTGCATGAGCAGGCTTTCCTGCCGCTCACGAAAAGCAAATAAACTTACTTATCGCGCCTTTGCCCGTTGTTCCAGACTTCGTTGTTTTGATAGTCGAAAGTCTTGGGAGAGATGGCTGTTTTGGCCTTGGACAATATCATGTTGCCCAGGGCATTTAATTTGAATTTGGCAGTGTTGACGTTCCCTATGTAAGAGGCGTGGGCGGGATTGCTAAGATCGTTGATGATCGTTCCGCCGGCAAAAAGCGAATCGTAGGCCTTGCTGCAGGAGAGGCTGTTGATCTGTCCTTTCTCGTTGGCAACGGTCTCCACGATCCCCGAGTAAGTGAAGACGGTCGGATAATGGCGCTCCATTGTGCCGTCGCTGTTTCCCAGCACGGTTATCCTCGGCTTGACGTCCAGGAAGAGTTCCGGGGAACCTTTTCTCAAAACTCTGAGCGTCACATTCGTTACCGGGATCGAACTTTCTTTCCCAAAGTAGAGCTCTTCTTCCGAGGGGTCCCACAGGATCTTGCCTGAGAAACTGTCGGATCCCGTAAGAGCGATCTTGGAAGGACCGGAGTATTCTTCCGTGCCGTCGGATAATCTGACGTGCCAGGCGCGGTCTTTGTTGGGGAGGTATAGCTCGTATTCGCTTTCGGCGACCAGGTTGCTGATGACGAAGGGTATCTCCATGACCGCGTTTGTGGAGACTTCCACGGTCCTGTACAGGGAGATCTCCGGCATGTTGTAGTCCAAAAGCTGACCGGAATAGCCGGCGCGCACAACGCAGTTGCTGATCATGCCGTAGGGAAGAGACTTGTTGGAATTAACCTTCATTTCGGAGATGTTGCCCTGGCAGGTAAAAGTGCTGTTGATTATGTCGGCGTCCTTGACAGAAATCGTTTTGACAAAGAAGTTCGTGTAATTAAGAGTCGTTTTATTGTAGTCGCGGACGGCGAAGTAGGCGTCCCTTATGCCGCACGATCCCCGTTCAATAGGGTATGAGGAGGCGGTTTTGAAAGCGGTGACGTTGAAAGTTTTAAGGAATTTGGAACGTACCATTCCGCCAAAGAAAGCGCCGCCTTTTATCTGCATGTCTTTGAGCCCGTCCAAAAGAGAAACGATGTCAGCGTTCACCACGCCGCCGTAGCATTTGGCCTCCTTGGTGTACTTGTCTTTTACTATCTGGGAGGCGACCGTAAAAGTCCTCATATTGTCTTTGGATTCGATGATGCCGTGGGTGCCGCCGGTCGCGGGATCGAAGTAAAGGTTGCCGCCTTTTATGGAAGTGTACTGAAGCTGGTCTTTAACGACGAGATCCGCCCAGACGTTGCCTCCCCAGTACTCCGTCCTTTGCTTTTCAGTATTCTGGAAAACTTTGCCGCTGATGTTTAGGTTGGTTATCCTTCCCTTGATCCTCATCATGCCGCCGGCGCCCAAAGGTGAACCAAGGTCGCCGCCCACTATGGTAAGGTAGCGGATGTTGCCGATTATCGTGACGTCTTGGACGAAGCCGGCGTGGTCCAATCCGGGAGGGAAGGTCACGTTGAGGGATTTCAGGATGCCGTCGCAGTAGATCTCCCTGATCTTCACGTTGGCGGGAGTCTTGGCGTATTTCTGCTGAGGGGCTACGGTAAGCGTGCCGTCAAGGTAAAAAACGCCGGCGTCGGTCACCCTGATGTCCCAGACGTCCGTTCCCATGACTGGGATGGCTTCCAGGGTGCCGTTGCCGAAGTAGGTGGCCTTCATGTTGCCGAACTGGACGGTCTGCGTCCTCTCTTTCTTGGCGAAAAGCGAGAGCGCTCCGAAAATTATCAATACTAAGAGGGAAGCGTTTATTTTCCGCATGTTTTTTCCTTGCTGACTGATTTACTTTTTACGCGCGCCGCCGATCCAGACTTCGTTGTTTTCGTAATCGAAGTATTTGTCCAGCTTGATGTTCTTTTTGGAATAGAGCAAGTTTCCTTTGGCGCTGCCGCTTGCCTTGAAGGAGTTGAGGGAGCCCATGTAGGTGGCGTGTTCGGATGTCCCGTCGCTGGATAGGAGCAAGCCGCCCGCGAAAAGGCTGTTACTAGCCTCGCAGCAATTGACGGCGCTGATGTTCCCTGGATAGACCTTGCGCTGGGGAGCGGCTGAGGAGGCGGAATGGATGAAGTTCGTGGAGGTGACTTCCTTCTTATTCTGCCTGACCCTGATGGTTAGGGGCAGTTCCGTGTGTCTCCTGGGGGAGGCTCCGTAGGAAACTCTGATCTTTATGTTGGTCAGGGTGTAATACTCGGTGCCGCTGAAATCGAAGTCGCCCAGGGCGGGATCCCAGACGAAGGTGCCGGAAACGGCATTTTCGCCGCTTACGTCATACATGTCGAACCCCGAGAAAGTTTCGTTGACAGTGTTCGAAATGAAGCAGCCCCAGGCCAGTCCGCGGGAAGCGATGCAAATTGAAGAAACGCCTTCGGAGGGAAGGTTGGTGACGGAAAACGGCAGAGTGAAGACGCAGTTGGTGCCGGCCTGCAGTATCCCGCTGTTTGGGGCGCTGGCGAAAATGACGGGGGAGGAGATGTAATTGTTCTCGTAGCCAACGCCGGCGTAGACGAAAGTGTTGAATATGGTTCCGCCTTCGCCGCTCTTATCCGCGCTGGCTTTCAAGCTCTTCAGGCTGCCGTGGGATGAGATCAGGGAATCGCGGGCGTTGACCGAGCGCAGGGAAACGGCGCCCATGTAGTAGTTCGTGAAATTGTCGGGATTGGCGTCGCTCATCGTTCTTAGGGAAGCGTTCAGAAGGCCGTAATCCTCTCTTGGAGCCGGCAGGGCGAGGGCGGAGGCGTTTGGCCCGCTGACGGTCACTTTACCGATCCTCTGGGCCTTGACGAGCCCCATTTGCCAGCCGCCGCCGACGATGTTCAAGTTGTCGATGGAAGAGGAGGCGGCAAGATCGGCGCTGGCAAACCCGCCCTTAAGATAGGCGAGCCCCAAGGCGTCCTTCATGAGATAGGACTTCAGGGCGAATTTCTTGACGGTTCCGGAGACGTTAAAGCAAGCCAGGCGCTGCTCCTTCAGCCCGGGGAGGAAGGAATAATTGCCGCCGGTTATTAGGCAGGAACCCAGGTTGCCCTTTATGGAGACGTCGGCCCAGAGGTCGCCGCCCCAGTAGGTCAGTTCTCCCGTGGCTTTGTCCTTGTGCTTCAGTCCGGAAATTTTCAGCTGCTCCACGGAGCCTTTTATTGAAACAAGACCGTCGCCCGCCTCGTTGGAACCAAGGTCGCCGCCCAAGATCGTTATGCTCTGCATGGCGCTGTCAACGTAAAGGTCCTTGAGATAGCCGACTCCATTGCCGCCGGGAGGGAAGGTGATCTTGAGGGAGCGCAAGGCCGGAGCGCTGAGGCTGCGGATCTTCACGCAGAAGTTGGTGGGATCGTTCTCCAGAGGCCTGATCGTCAAGGTCGCTTTGGCAGCCAAAGCGGCGTTGTCCACGACCTTCAGATCCCAGACGTCCCATTTCCCGCCGTTGCTGTAGGGGGAGGCGACACAGTAGCCTTTTCCGGAGTAAGTAAGACGCATGCCGCCGAATAAAACGGTATCGGCGGAGAAGGCGGACATGCTGAGGCAAAAGAGGAAAACCGAGAGTAGACCTGATCTCATAGGCGTAAAATCTTTAGTTAACTATGTAATTTTATCATAAACTCGGGAATTTAGTTTCTCAAAGGTCTATTCAAGTTGACAAAAATTGCGCCATTTAATAAAATTTCCCTATCTTACCTAGACCTGTTTTTATAGGCCGCACCCAATTAACCAAGGAGTTCATTTATGAAACGTTTACTTCTCCTGGCGCTTCTTTTGGCGCTTTCCTCCACGCTTATGGCCGTGACCATCTACGAAGAGGATTTCGAGAGCTACGAGACCGGTACCGAACTGGTCGGTAACGTTGAGGGCTGGAATTTCTTTTCCACCTACGACGGCAGTTCCACCATCGTCGAGAACGAGAGCGGCATTTCCAGCAAATGCCTGAAAATGCAGCAGACCGACGGCGGTTCGGCGGACTACGACATGATCTTCAGCCCGAAGTTCGATATGTCTACAGAAGATCCTCTTAGACAGCTGGTGAGAGTTTCCGCCACCGTGGTCCCATCCAGCGAGACCGACATCATGGCGCTCTACGCCGTAAACGGCGAGACCAACCGTTTCGCCTATCTGCACATGAACGTGGCGAAAGGCGAGCTTACTTCCTATCCCACCGGCGCGACGCTGACCAATCTCCACAAGGACAATACGCCCAACCAGATCTCCATACTGTGGGACAACTACGACAACACCATCAGGGAGATCACCTGCAACGGCGAAGCCCAGGCCTGCCATATCCCCATGAGCGGCAGTTTCTATGGGCAGCCCGTCAGGATCCGCTTCTCCACGCAGTTCGGCACCAGGAAAGACTGGGTCACCTACTACGACGATGTCAAGGTGGAAGTTGAACCGCGCTACTCTGGCCCGCACCTGTTCATTGACACGAACAGCCTGACTCTTAAGAAGAAAGCCCAGGGACACCTGACTCTTCAGAACGCCGGATCCGAAGGAGACATCACCTTCTCTATCACCAAGAGCGAAGGCGCCGATTGGCTGACCGTCAGCCCCTCTAGCGGCACTTACAACGGCACCAAGGACCTGACCCTCTCCACCAGCGGCGACAAGGATTACGCCAGAGCGAAGTTCACCATCGACGCCGGCGATGCCGGAAAAGAAGTGGTGAGCGTTTACTGGGTGAACGGCACGGTCTTCTACAAAGAAGACTTTGAGGAACCCTTCATGACTATGGGCGACCTGCAGACTCAGGAAGGCTGGATGGTCAGAAGCTCCACAGGCTCCAGCAACAACAAGGCCGAGATCGAAAAGCCCGAGTTCGCTGACAGCCAGGTCATGCACGCTTACAGGTCCACCGGCTACGACGGCGTAAGAAAGGGCGGCCGCTCCGACAGCTCGCCCATTGAAGGCTGCCCGGCTCTGGCCGTGGTGAAAGTTTCCGGCAAGGTCTATTGGGATTCTGCTTCCAACGCCGGCAGCATCTACATCGCCACGCCTGACACCGCCAAGCCCTTCTGTATGAAGATCAGAAAGACTGACGGCCAGAACACCTTCTATCTCTACCAGATGAGAGACGGCAGCTACAATCCTCCCGATGCGTTCAGCGGCAAGACCTGGCCCATGGACGAGTGGGTCTACATCTCCTATACCATCGACTTCGCCTCCATGAAGGGCGTGGAAGTCCAGATCGGCGAGGAAGTGGCGGACATCTCCGACTACAACCTCTACGACGTGGCCGTCAAAGCCTTCACCGGCCTCTCCTTCTGCACCGACAAAGCTAGTGGCGGCGACGACTGGGACGCCAAGTTCTACTTCGACGACATCCAGTGCGAATACATCCCCAGGGGCGACGAGCCCATCATGGGCATCGACAACGACACTTTCCACACCGGCTTGACGGCTGAAAGCGGTGAAGTGACGCTGGTCAACGCCGGCGGCGGCAGCTTCGACTACAGCGCCTCCGTTATCATGGGCGGCAGCTGGCTCTCCATCGCAGATCCCGCCAGCGGCACCTGCGAAGACGAAGCCAAGATCGTCTTCAACATCGACCGTTCCGGCATGAGCGAGGACTATTACCGCGGCGTGATCAACATTGATTGCGGCACGGCCGGCTCCACCAACGTCCTTGTGACGGCTGGCGCCGGACACATCATCTACAAGGAAGACTTCGAGGAACCCTTCATGCAGGTCGGCGACCTCCAGGGCCAGGATGGCTGGGTCGTCCGCGGCACCAACTGCGCTGACAGCAATGAAGCCTACGTCGTCGACGCGCACGATACGCACTGCATGCACGCCAAGCGCGCCCAGGGCTACGACGGCATCAGGAACAACTCCATGTCCGGCTGCCCCGAGAACCAGCTCGTGAAATTCTCTTACAGGATCTACTGGGACGACCAGTCCGAGGCGCAGAACGTCTATCTGGCCACCCCGGCCGGCATGAAGCCCTTCTGCATGAAGATCAGGAGAAAAGACGACGGCACCTTCTATCTCTACCAGATGATGGACGGCGCCTATCGTCCGCCGCTGGATGGCGTCAGCTGGTCCCTGAACGAATGGATCCCCATCTCCTATACCCTGGACTTCCGTTCCAACAGCGGCGTGACAGTCCAGATTGGCGACGACGAGGCTGACATCAACACCTTGGAACTCTACGGCAACTACAAGAAGCTGGAAGGCTTCTCCTTCTGCACGGACGGTTCCGGCAACGAATTCGACTCCCTCTTCTATTTCGACGACTTCAAGATGGAAGTTCTTGACAGGCCGGCCGATCCCAAGCTCTTCCTGACCAAGGACAGAGTGGTGGTCGGCTTCGACGCCGAGACCGGCGCTTTGGCCATCCAGAACGCTGGCGCCGGCAGCTTCGAATGGACCGCTTCCTTCCCGGATGATCCCTCCTGGCTGGAACTGGTCGCCGAGCACGGCACCTGCGAAAAAGAAGACGAGATCCGTTTCAAGATCCTGAGAGACGAGATGGAGTCTGACTACTACCGCACCATCATGCACATCGACGCCGGAGCCGCCGGCGAAGCCGACGTGATAATATGCGTCTGCTCCGGTTCTGTCTTCTACAAGGAAGACTTTGAGGAACCCTATATGCAGGTCGGCGATCTGCAGAACCAGGACGGCTGGTGCGTCAGGAACGGCGGCTACTGCCGCGACGTCAACAGCGCCTACGTCACCAACGGGCTGCCCTTCACGGACAACGCCTGCATGCACACAGTGGTTTCCAAGGGCATCGACGGCACCACCAAGGACTACGTCGACACCTGCCCGAGAGACGCCAGAGTGAAAGTCTCCATGGACGTTTACTGGGATTCCGCTTCTCCCTGCGACGCTGTGTATCTGGCCTGCCCGGCCCGCCACAAACCCATGACTCTTAAGATCGAGAACAAGGGCGACGGCACCTTCGGCGTCAGAGGCATGCAGGATGACAGCTACAAAGTGATGGTTGGCAAGAGATGGTCCATGGACGAATGGGTGCACATCAGCTACTCTATGGACTTCAGGACCCAGACCGGCGTCGAACTGACGATCGGCGACGAGACTGAATCCATCACCCAGGTTGAACTCTACGGCACCTACCACACCTACGAAGGCTTCTCCTTCTGCACGGACGGCGACGACGAGATGGATTCGCTCTTCTACTTTGACAACCTGATGTTCGAGATAGTTCCCAAAGAAGACAAGCCGCATCCCGTGATGCCCGGCGCCACGGCCGTTTCCACGGATGACACCGCCACGACCAAGGTCTTGAACTACGGCACGCCTTACGACTTCTCCATCAGTGTGATCGACCTGCCCGAGAACGTGAGCGTTTCTCCTGTTGCCGGACGCACCGAAGACTCCACCGAGCTGACCTTCACGGTCAACCGCGACGGTCTGGGCGACAGCTTCTACCGCACCAGGATCCGCATGGCCTACACCGACGGCACCATGGAAGGCGCCCTGACGTCTCTGGTGACCTTCGCGGTGGGCGGCTGGTACTACGGCGCCGACTTCCTCGGCCCCTGGTTCAGCTACGGACCGCTGAACGGCCAGGAAAGCTGGACCGCCAATTCTTCCGATGTGGAGATCATTGAACTTGCCGGCGAGAACGCCATCAAGTATCCCTTTGCCTGCTCCACCGAATTGGAAGCCAAGATCCCCTTGGACGGCATCTTCACCTTCAGCGCCCGCGTGTATAGTGAAGAGCTGGCCGACGACTCCTATTTCCGCATCGGAACTGTGGACGGCGCCGGCTATTTGCCTGTCTACATCAGCAGGGAAGGCGATCCCAGGGAACTGCAGTTCGGGTACTTCTCCGGCAACACCTGGACGCCCATTGCCACCGCTCCCTTCGGTGAGTGGGTCGACTTCAGCTTCACCATGGACACCGATCCCGATGTGGCCTGCATGAAAGAGATCACCTTCGGTGATTTCGTGACCAACTTCATCGACGGCGAACTGCCGCTCAATCCGAGCTACGACGGCCGCCGCATCGAGAAGTTCACGATCAATCTGTACGACGTGGCCAACCCGGCCGGCATGTACATGAGCAGGATCGTCATCAAGGATCCCGCCGTTCCTGAACCGGCGATCTTCGGCTTGATGCTTGCCTTGCTCGGCCTGGCTTTCGCCCGCAAACAACGTTAAGCTTGCTTAACGTGCGCTCTTGCTAAAGGAGCGCAAAAGAAAGCACCCTCCTCAAGATTTTGTTACGAAGTAAAATCAAGAGGAGGGTGCCTTTTTTTGCGCCCAAATGTGCTATAATCTCTAGTACTTTAAACAAAAATAAGTAGGGAATCATGTCTAGGACTTTACTGTTTTCAGTCATCATGTTCGCGGCGGCGGCTTTCGGCGCCGAGGTCTATTATACCTGCGATTTTGAGGAAGGCTTCACGCAGGGCGACCTTCAGGGACAGAACAACTGGACCGTCAGGACCACCGACGGCTACTGCCACGAAGACAACGTCGCAACGGTAGGGGACTACCATTCCCGCCAGTGTGCCCAAATTGGCAAAGCCACCGGTTGGAACGGCGTCATCGTAAAGAATATTCCGCCTTCCCCGAACGGAAGCCTTTTGAAAGTTTCCTTCAAAATGTTCTGGCCCACGGATTCCGGCGTTTCCGCGGTGCAGATAGCCAGCGACTGGTGGAACCGCCCGATCCAGCTCAGCTTCAAAGCGAACGACAACGGAACGTTCAGGGTCGGCTCCATCCAGGACAAAGATACCTATGTCCCGGACGATCTCAAGAACGTCTCCTTCGCCATGGGGGAATGGGTAGACGTTTCATATTCCATAGACTTCAGAGCCGGCGTCCTGGACAAGCTAAAAGTGGGCGAAAAAGAGAGCGACGTGAGCCTTGTCCCGATCAAGGACAGTTCCACGAACCTGAAGAGCTTCTCGATCGTCACCGACGCCGACGCCAACATCTGCTTCGACGATATCAAGGTCGAATCGATTGACCGCGAGGGCAGCCCGATATTGGCTATCGCTTCCACCACACTGATCGTGCCCAGCAAGTCAACTTCCGCGAAATTGTCGCTTTTCAACATGGGCGGCGGAGAACTGACTTACAGGGCTTATTGCGACGAGGAACCCGAATGGCTGACCATAAAGAATCCGGAAGGAACGTTTACGGAGAGTGCGGCCCTTAATTTCAGCTTTGACCGCTCCCTTATGGGGACCAACGTCTATTATGTCAGGGTCAACATAGACGGAGGTTCGGCCGGCAGCAAAGTATGTCTTCTGAAAGTTCAGTCCAAGGGCGCCATCTGCTCGTATACCTTCGATCCCCCCGCTTTGTATCCCGGCGAGATCACTGGTCAGGACGGCTGGGAAGGCATCAGGGACGACGGCTACGGAAATCTTGACAACTGCATGCTGGTGACCAATGTGGATTACGGCGTGGACGGTCCCTGCGGCTTTGTGAAAAACGCCTACGGCTGGAACAGCTACACCTGCCCGGTGACGTCCGAAAAAGACGCGGTCGTAAAAGTCTCCATGAAGATCAGGAAAGACTCCGAATCCAGCCAGGATTCCTTCTATTTCCGCAACGAATGGTGGAGCTTCCTGTATGAGTTCTGGTTCTGGCGCTACGAGGACGCTTTCTATCTCTACAAATTCAACAGCGGAAAAGCCTACGCCGTCGCCGGGGACTACCCCTTCCCCTTGGACACTTGGCTCGATCTCTCCTTCACCATCGACCTTAGGCTTTATCGGCTGACGGAATTCTCGCTTGGCGGTTTCTCGACCAACTTCACGTCGGGCTTCGAACTTATGACCCAGCACGACAAGACGAACAGGTATGAGACGCTCAACACTTTGGCCTTCGTTTGCGGCAGCGGCGAAGTGACGGACGCCAACCTTCTTGTCGACGACATCCTGGTCGTCGAGCTTGAGCGCCCGAAAATTCCCATGCCCTTGCTTGATCCCGTCGTCTCTTTGGATCCCACGCAGGACAGCGCGAGCGTTTCCGTCATGAACGCCGGCGGTAGGGCCTTCAAATACACGCTCACCGTGCTGGATCTGCCCGAAAATCTTGTTCCGCAGCCCGCCACCGGAAGGATCGGGACAAGCGGAAATTTGAATTTCGATCTGCACACCGACAGCCTGAACGACGGCTTCTACCGTACCAGGGTGGTTATGGATTACAAGGCCACCTCCGGCAGCGGGGAAGGCTCTCTCACTTCGCTTTTCACCTTCGCCAAGGGCGGCTGGTATTACGCCACGGAGTTTGAGGGCAACTGGTATCACGAGGGCAATCTTCGCGGCCAGGACACCTGGCTGGCCGGCTCCGACGGCTCTGAGGAAGCCCCCTCTGTTTCCACGAAGGAAGGCGAGCAATGCGCCGAGCTTCCGGGTGCGGGCTATATCAAAACTTCCTGCTATGTTCCCGCCGAGAGCGCCTTCACCTTCAAGAGCCGCTTTTTCGCGGAATCGGCTGACGACAAAGGCTACGCCAAAGTGTCTTTCATCGACGACACCGGCTTCATGCCTTTCTACATCTGCCGCGACAGCGACATCCGCAAAGTGGTGCTGGGTTATTTCCCAGCCGGCAGCGACACTTTCGAGACTTTAGCCCAGGCCAAGATGGGCGAATGGCAGGATTTCAATTTCAGCATCGACACGAATCTGGAAAAGAACGAAGTTCTGAGCCTCACTTTCGGAGATACTGAAATTGTGTTCCCTGAGGGCACGTTCTTCCTCAACAACGAATACGACACCTGCGCGGTGAGCAACCTCACGATCAGGGTGGCAAGCGACAGCGAGGAGGAAGAGACGGTCGCGCCTTTCTATTTCGACAACATCGTTGTCCATGACAACGCCGTGCCGGAACCTTTGGCGGGCCTCCTCATAACGGCGCTTGCGCTTTTGGCTTTGAGAAAAAAATAAAATAAAGGAGTTATTATGAGCAAAGACATCGATTGGGGGAAATTGGGTTTTTCCTACATGAAGACGGACTACCGTTACGTCTCTTATTTTAAGGACGGAAAGTGGGACGAAGGCAAGCTCATTGCCGACGACACCATAACCTTGAACGAGTGCGCCTGCGTCTTCCAGTACTGCCAGGCCTGCTTCGAGGGCCTCAAGGCCTACACCACCAAGGACGGCCGCATCGTGAGCTTCAGGCCCGATATGAACGCCCAGCGCATGGCCGAGTCCGCCAGGCGCCTTGTGATGCCTCCTTTCCCGGAAGAGCGCTTCATTGAAGCCGTCAGGGCCCTTGTCAAGGCCAACAAGGACTTCGTCCCGCCCTTTGGCAGCGGCGCGACACTCTACATCCGCCCCTTCATGATCGGAAGCAACTCCGTGATCGGCGTGAAGCCGGCGGACGAATTCGAGTTCAGGATGTTCTGCACTCCGGTGGGTCCTTACTTCAAGGGCGGCGCCAAACCCATCGTCCTTAGAGTCTGCGATTACGACCGCGCGGCCCCCCGCGGCACCGGGCACATCAAGGCCGGCCTCAACTATGCCATGAGCCTTTTCGCCGGCATGGAAGCCCACGCCGAGGGCTACGCCGAGAACATGTACCTCGACCCCGCCACCAGGACGAAAGTCGAGGAGACGGGCGGCGCCAACTTCATCTTCATTACGAAAGACGGAACGTTCGTCACGCCCAAGTCCGACAGCATCCTGCCTTCCATCACCCGCCGCTCCCTGATGGTCGTGGCTGAAAAATACCTCGGCATGAAGGTCGAGCAGAGGGAAGTGACCTTAGCGGAAGTTCCAAAGTTCGCGGAGTGCGGTCTGTGCGGTACGGCGGCGGTCATCTCCCCGGTCGGCAAGATCGTCGACCACGGCAAGGAGATCTGCTTCCCCAGCGGCATGGCGGAGATGGGACCGTGGACCAAGAAACTCTACGATACGCTTACGGGCATCCAGATGGGCGTAATAGAGGGCCCCGAGGGCTGGGTCGATACAGTTATCGGGTAAACCTTAAATGACGCCTAAAAACGAAAGAGCGGGCTTTTCAGCCCGCTCTTTTGTTTTAGTTCGCGATCACTCAACGCCGCTTCTTCAGGAAAAGCAGCAGGAGCAGCACTCCAAGTATTGCCGGCTCCGGCAGCGTGGCGTCGCAGAAGACTAGGTTGTCGACGCAGACAGAGGTGGCGGTAGAGGCTTCCTCGTCATAGTTCCAGGCGTACAATTCTATCTGGTCAAGATCTTTTTCATCGTAAGCCGGATCGAAGACCACTTCGCCAGGGAAGAAGTTGGTGGTGTAATCGTTGACGGAAAGCCAGTTCACGCAGGAGGCGGAGACGTCCATGTCCGCTTCGAAGGTGAGAGTATTCCACTTGTTGAGGGGCGCTTCGGCAAGCTCCAGATACGCATCCTCTCCGCTGGGTTTGTGGCAGACCACGGCGGCATTCCGCACGGGATCGCACATAAGGTAAAGCGGGAAGTTGCCTTCCGAATCGGAGTGCTCTTTCTGGACCTTTTCGTTTTTGGCGGTGAAGCGCAGGGCGTAGCTGTGCTCGATGTTCTTCAGGTAAAAGCGCAGCGAGGCGCGGTATTTTGTCCCCGCGGCGATCCTAAGGCTGGATACGGCCGTGCCGTCATCCTGGAAGGAGAGGCACTGAGCGCCGTCCGTCAAGACGATCTTAGGCGCGGTCTTTCCGCGGGCTGAGGCTTTCCAGGTGTCCTGGCCGTTCAGGTCTCCCAAGCGATAGGTGGAGCCCTCAAATTCCGAAGTGTAGAACCAGCCGCCCTTGGCGAAGGTGACAAGCGAAGTCAGGGAGCCGGAATTGGTCTCGTCGCTGGCAACGTAATCCATCACGACCCTGGAGCGGTAGAAACCGTCTTCCAATCCGGACCTGACGAGCCTGAGCACCAGGCTCCCCGAGGAGGTGACGGTGGCGGTGGCGGATTTCGGCTTTACGTTGTCGGGATAGTCTAGAACGCTGAAGGCCGCTTTGAATTTCTTGCTGCCGTTGTTGTAGATCCTGTTTGTTACGGAATTGAGGTCCTCGCCAAACGAGAGGGAATTAGACCATTGCGGGATGGCGTAGGGCTCGCGCTCCAGCTGCTCCACTTTAAGGTTGTCAATGAGAAGCATGGCGTCAAGAGTCTCCTCTCCGCCGGAGCTGATGCCGAACTTGGTGTAATTGGTGGCGGGGGCTGTTCCCTGCGGCTTGTTCCTTATGGGAATGCCGTCCACGTAGTTTGTGGCGTAGTCGCCCAAAGTGAAAGCGATGAGTTTCGCCGAGCGGTAATCGACCGTGAAGGAGAGGTCGAGCCAGGTGTCGAGAGGCGCTTCGTAGGAGCCGATAAGCCCCCAGGGCTCGTCGTCGTTGAACTTGTACATGTAGAAGTGGTCTTCGTTGCGCCAAAACCACATGTGCACGGAATTGTTCCAATAGTCCTGGTGCAGCGTGAAGGAGTCCTCGTCACCGGCCGAGCCTTTGTAGATCTTCATGCTGACTCTTACCACGGCCTGGTTTTCGGAATTGACGTCGCAGGTGTAGGCGTCCCAGCCGTCGCTTCTTTTGATGTAGGCGCAGGCGCCGTCAAAACCGTAGCTGACGTTGGTAACGAGCATCTCGTTGTATATTTTGCCGTAGCCGTCGTCGCGCTTGCCAGCCCATCCGCCCTGGCCGGTAATTTCGCCGACTTTCCTGTAGGGCGCCTCGAAGTTCTCGTAGATAAGGACGGTTCCGGAAGCCGCGCCCAGAGTCAGGTATTTCGTTCCGGCCGCGCCGCCGTCGACCTTTATGACCGCCCTGTAGTAGCCGTCCGTCATGACGGAGCGGTCAAGGTTGGCTTTAACGTCGACTTTGCCCGCGCAGGTGCCGCTTGCAGGCGTCACGGAGAGCCATTCCGGCGCTTCTTCGCAAGTGACGGTGAAGTCGAAGGAATCGCCACCGTTGTTCATAACGGAAAAAGAAGCGTTCTTGGCGGCTTTGCCGAGCGCGATGGAGTTGGGCGTCACCACCAGTTCCGGAGGACCGGAGCTGCCGTCTATTATCCCGACGTAAAGGTTGTCGGCGGAGACGTCGCACTCAAGGGCGAAGCGGAAGGGCTTCGGCTTGCTCGCGGTGGTGTAATGATGGTAGCCCATCATCAAAGTGTCGGTGTTGGTCCAGCAGTTTTCGTCAAGCTCGAATTTCACTATGAGCTTGCGGGCCGGATCGACGGTAAGCTTGTAGGTGTGGAAAGCGTCGGATCTGTAGGAGCCCAAGGGGAGGGAATAGCTTTTGGCGGTCAGGATGTCGTAGCAATCCAGCGAAATGTTGTGCTCGTCGCCGGAACTTTTGGCGACAACGGTGGCCATTTCCTTTTCGTTCTCACAGAGAAATTTCACCCAGTTGTCGCAGCCCTGGGGGCTTAGGAAATCACCGGACATCACGACGTACTTGCCTTCCAAGCTGTCTGAAAAAGTGAAGGAACGTCCCAAAAAAGGCTTCTTGTCACCGTCGACCCTCAGGCAGAGGGCCTGGCTTCCGCTTTGCACGATGGAAGCCCTGTTGGTGACGTTGCAAATAGACTGCGGGCTGTGGCGGCTGTCCGTGGAGGTCCAGCCTTTCTGCCCGATCACTTTGCCGAGCGCGTAGCCTTCCTCCGCTTCAAAACCGATCTTTAGGATCTCGGTGTCAGCGAAAAGGCAGGCGTTCACGGCTAAAGCCAAAAGCACGATGTGAAGTTTTTTCATTTGTTTTCCTGCAAATTAAAATTATCGTTTTCTGACGGCAAGCAAAGCGATCAGGGACATGATGAGAGCCGCGCAGAGCGGTTCAGGAACGCTTCTGTCGCAAACGACGAGGTTGTCAACGTAAACGCCGGCATGATCATCCTCTATGAGGCAGTAGGCCGAAATAAAGAACTGGTCCAGCACAGCGCTGTCGTAGGAAGGATCCAGCACCACCTGCCCTTCGTAGAAGTTGGTGGTGAAGTCGTTTAAGGTTAAGGAATCAGCACAGCATCTGGTTACGTCCGTGTCAAGAATGAAGGAGAGCTCATTCCACTGCTCCATGGGCGCCTCGCAAAGCTCGTAGACCTCGTCATCGCCGTAGTTCTTGTAGCCGACAACGGCTTTGTTGTCTTTCGGTTCATAAACCACGCAGAAGCGCAGGTTGCCGTCTTTTCCTATTTTGGTGTTTTTCGCGCACAAATCCAATTCGTAAGGATTATCGTTTTTCTCCAAATAGAAGCGCAGGCTTGTTCTGTAGGGGACCTCTGCAGGAACGAGCATGGTGGAGGTGGCGGTGGAGTCGTAGGGGAAATAGAGGCACTGCAGGCCGTTGAAGACCGTGATGCTGGGAGCCGCCGTTCCCCACGTGTAGGCGCTCCAGGTGTCCTGGCCGTTAACGAAGCCCGGCTTGTAGGTCATACCTTCGAATTCCGTGGTATAGAACCAGCCGCCCTGGCAGTACGTCACGAACGACGTGATGGAGCCGGAGTTGACGCCGTCCACGGCCTTGTAATCCATGATGAGATACGTGCGGAAGAATCCGTCGTCGATCACAGAGCGGTCCAGCTTAACGATGGCGTTGCCGGATTGCGAGATGGTGCCGCTGGCGGGATCGGCGGAGAGTCCTTTGGTTTGGCCTACGAATCTCAGGTCATAGTTGAAATCGACGCTGCCGAGGTTGTCAATTCTGTTCGTTATGCTGGATTGTTCTTCGCCGACGCTGATGACGCTCGTCCAGATCGGCGCGGCCACGGCTGGCCTGTCGATCTGCTCGACTTTGATATTGTCGATATAGACCATGGCGTCAACCGTTTCTTCTCCGCCGGCCGTCATGGCGAAGTATTCGTATCTCTCGACGGGTTTGACGCGGTCGTTGGGAGCGTTCCAAAGGGCAACGCCCTCCGGGAAGTCCACGGTCTCGTCGCCGAAGGTCACGCTGGTCAATTTGTAAGCGCGGTAGTCCAGGGTGAAGGAGAAGGGGACCCATTCGTCTAAGAATTCGGCGTGCTCACCCACAAGCGCATATTTCTCGCCTTCGTTCAGTTTGTAAAGGTTGAAATGATCTTCGTGGCGCTTAAATTGGAACTGGGCGCAGTTGCCCCAATAGTTCTCGCGGATATAGAAAGAATCTGTGTCGGCTTCCGTGCCGAAATACAGCATCATGGAAACTTTGACAAGAGCCTGCTTGTCGCATTTGGCTTTAAGCGTGTAGCCGTCCCAGCCGGTGCCGCGGAAGAGGTGGGCGCAGGCGCCCTCATAGCCGAAGTCCACGTTGGTCACGATCATCTCGTTGTAGGGTTGTCCGTAGCCGTCGTCTTTCTTGCCGTTCCAGAGTCCTTGTCCGGTCACTTCGCCCGGCGTCATATAGGGCGCTTCAAAATCCTCATACATGACGACGGTGCCGTTGGGCACGGCCAGATAGATCTGTTTGGTGCCGGCGTCCCCGGCGTCCACGGTCACAAAGGTCCTGTAGTAGCCGTTTGTCATGATGCTTCTGTTAAAAGAGAGCGTGACCGTCTGGGGAGACACGCAGCTGCCCGAGGCGGGTTCAATATTGAGCCATTCCGGAGCGTCTTCGGCGCTCACCGTATAATCGAAGGAAGTCGTGCCGGTATTCCTAACCTGGAAGGTGACGGAATCACTTGTCCTTTCAGCGTAGATCGTATCGGTCGAAACGGCGAGCTTGCCGTCGTCGATCTCTCTTTCCGTCTGCTCGATCCTAAGATCATCAATGAAGATATTGGCGTCAACCGTACTGCTTCCTCCGGCGCCGATTGCGAAAGTTTCGTATCTTTCAACGGGATCAACGCGGTCATTGGGCCTGCCCCAAAGGGCGAAGCCTTCCGCATAGTTGGTCGTCAGGTTGCCGAAAGTTACGCTCTTCAGAACATAGGAAGTGTAGTCCATGGTGAAGCTGAAGTCGATCCAGGTGTCAAGGGGCGCGCTGTAATCGCCAGCCAGCGCGTTTTTATTGGCGTCGTTGAATTTGTAAAGATAAAGGCGGCCTTCTTCGCGCTTGAACTCAAACTGAGCGCAGTTGCTCCAGTAGGCCTCTTTAATGGCGAACCTTTCGCAGTCGTGTTCGGAGCCGGCGTAAAGTTTGAGGCTGACCTTCACGCAGCAGCCCTTGTCGGCTTTGGCGGGGCAGGTGTAGCCGTCGTAACCGCCGGCTCTTATGATGCGGGCGCAGGAGCCGTCGATGCCGAAACTGACGTTGGTCACGATCATCTCATTGTAAGCTTTCCCGTAGCTGTCGTCTTTCCTGCCGGCCCAGCCGCCCTGGCCGGATATCTCGCCGGGAAGCATATAGGGCTCCTCAAAATTCTCCTCCATCAGGATCTTCCCGCTGGCCACGCCAACGTACATTTTCTTTGAGCCGGCGGCGCCCGCGTTAACGGTTAAGAGGGTCTTGTGGTAGCCGTCGCCGGTCAGTTTCTCTCTGTCGACGGAAAGCGTTATTTTCTGCGAGGCGCTGCAGCTTCCGGACGTTGGCTCGATGGCGAGCCATTCCGGAGATTCGTCGGCGCTCACCGTGAAGTCGAAGGGATCGCTGCCGGTGTTGTTGATGTTGAATTCGGCGCTGTTTTTCTCGCTGTCTATGTACAGGCCGGTCTTGGAGAGCATAAACGAGGCGGGCTTATATTCAGCAGTCCTGGTCTCGATCTTTAAATTGTCTGCGGAGAGGTCGGCTTCCAGGGCGATGCGGTTGGGCGTGGGATCCTTGGAGGAGTCGTTCTTGTAGTAGCCCATCATTCTGGTCGCGGTGTTGGTCAGGATGCCTTCGCCTACGGTGCAGCTTATTATGGTCTTGTGAGTGGGGTCGACCACCAGTTCGTAATGGCACCAAGTTTCGTCAGGTATCTCGGCGACCTTTTCCTCTTTGTGGCTGGTGCCGGCCAATAGATCAGTGTAGCCGAGCTTCACACTGTGGTAGCCCTCTCTGTTGTAGGCGACGATGACGGCGTATTCCCTGGTGTCGGCGAAATTGAGCTTCACCCAGTTGTCCTTGCCGGCGGGATTGAGGAAGTCGCCGGAGAAGACCAGGTATTTGTTTTCCAAACCGCCCTCAATGTCGAAATTGACGCCCACGAAGGCCCTTTCCGTGCTCTCCGAGCCTTCCAGCTGAACGCTGCGCATGGTAAGGGCCTGGCTGCCGCTTTGGACTAGTTCGGTCCTGTTGGTGACATCGGACACGGCGTCGCTGCTGTGGCGGTTGTCCTTGACGTCCCAGCCGCATTGTCCCACCACGGGGCCAAGGGTGAAACCTTCCCCAGGTTCGAAGCCGGTTGAATAAACAAGGTCGTCGGCCGCGCAGAAAAGTGCGGTGCCAATTAAAGAGCAGAGCAGTAAGTTTTTCATAGTAAAAAGGGGGTTTTTAGAATATTTACTTTTTAGAGCGGAAAAGGTATTCGATGTTGCCGATGATTATCAGCAGAATGGCGAAGGTATGGATATA